>NZ_ALNN01000016.1:0-96620 GCF_000293175.1 Capnocytophaga sp. CM59 | reverse complement strand
AGGGGGGAGTTAGTAAGTGATAGAGGTTCAATAAGTTATAAAAGGGAAATTTTCTAATTTAATAAACAAATTAGACCATTTCAACGCCCTTAAAGCTCCCCCTTTGGAGGGGGGTTGGGGGAGGTTTTTACAAATAATTGTTTATCAGTTACTTGCAATTTCAATAACAACCTAAAAACAACTTGCGAAACTTAAATTAATGATTAATGGTTAATGCCAATAATGATTAATCATTGATCATTAAACATTAATCATTAAGAAAAGATCTGTCTGATTCTCATGGCGATGACCCCAAAGATAGCCTCGCGGATAATGGAGGCATTCATTTTGGATTTGCCTCGTACGCGGTCGGTGAAGACGATAGAGACCTCTGAAAGGTGAAATTTCTTTACGTAGGCTTTGTATTTCATCTCTATTTGGAAGGCATAGCCTACGAATTTTATCTTGTCAAAGTCAATACTCTCTAAGACCTTTCGCTTGTAACAGACAAAACCCGCAGTAGGATCTTGTACCCTCATTCCTGTGATAAGTTTTACATAGAAAGAAGCTCCATAGGAAAGCAATACTCGCCTAAGTGGCCAATTGACTACATTGACCCCCTTTACGTAGCGAGAGCCAATGGCCATATCGGCATGTTGCTCCTTACAGGCTCTGTATAGGCGTATGAGATCAGAGGGATTATGAGAAAAATCGGCGTCCATTTCAAAGAAATAGTCGTACCTTTTTTTACTGTTAAGTCCCCAGAGGAATCCATGTATATAGGCTGTACCAAGTCCTGTCTTCTCTGTACGCTCCGCAAGGAACAGTCTGTCAGGGAACTCTTGTTGCAATTGCCTTACTCTTAGGGCTGTCCCATCGGGAGAGTTATCATCTACAATCAGTACATCAAAATGATGTGCCTGCAGAAGGGTTACCCGTATGATACTCTCTATATTCTCTATCTCATTGTAGGTAGGGATAATCACTAAGCTATCGGAAAAAGTCTCAACTAAAGCCGTATTCATTATTTTATAAATATGGGGGCAAAGGTACAACTATTTTACTAATGTGTCAATGAGACAATGAGACAATTTACCAATGAAAACAATGAGGGCGAATTGCCATTTGCCCCTACAACAACGGAATATGTTATTACAAAAAAGTACACTTGCCTATGAGGCACCTGATTTCTCACAAATAAAAAGTGAAGACTTCGCCCCTGCTCTACAAGAGGCCATCTCTGAACAACAAGCAGCTATCACAGCTATTGTGGAGGATACTTC
The DNA here is from genome assembly GCF_000293175.1 of Capnocytophaga sp. CM59. Lineage (NCBI taxonomy): Bacteria > Pseudomonadati > Bacteroidota > Flavobacteriia > Flavobacteriales > Flavobacteriaceae > Capnocytophaga > Capnocytophaga sp. CM59. The sequence goes on along the minus strand of NZ_ALNN01000016.1, from coordinate 95,358 downwards.
CCCTGCCAGCTTTGCCAATACGATCCTTGCTTTGGAGAAAAGCGGGGAAGCATTGCTAAGGGTGAGTAACCTCTTTTTCGCCCTTGCTGGAGCAGATACCAATGAGGTACTTCAGCAAACAGAAAAGGAAATACTACCCCTATTGGCTGCCCAAGAGGATAGTATCTATCTCAATGACAAGCTCTTTAAGCGGGTACAGACACTCTACAAGGTACGTACTACCCTAGACTTAGACGCCGAATCACTAAAGCTCTTAGAGTACTACTATGATCTCTTCCTACTTCGTGGGGCTAACCTTTCCGCAGAGGGAAAAGCAACCCTTAAGCAGCTCAATAGCCAATTGGCTACCTTGGAGAACGACTTTAATTACCATACCTTGCAAGCTAGGAAGGAAGCTGCCCTTATCCTCACCCAAGAGGAGGCGCTTGCTGGCCTTTCCCCTGAAGAGAAACAAGCTCTTAAGCAGCCTGATGGCAGTTGGAAGATTGCCTTGACCAATACCACACAGCAGCCGCTGCTCTCCCGATTGGATAACGAAGAGACCCGCCGCCTGCTCTTCGAGCAATCATGGCACAGAGCTACCAAGGGCGCCCATGCTACAGAACCTATTGTGCTAAAAATCATTGCTTTGCGACAGCAAAAAGCGGCTCTTTTGGGTTATCAAAACTATGCTGAATGGTCTTTGCAAAAAAGTATGGCCAAGACTGCTGAGACAGTGAGGGACTTCTTTGAAAAATGGATTCCTCCTACCTTGGAAAGGATACAACAAGATCTTGAGGCTCTTAAAACAATCGCACAGCGAGAGGATATAGCACCCCACAACTGGGATTACTATAGTGAGAAGCTACGCAAGAGCCAATATGATTTAGATGAGAACGAACTCAAGCCTTATTTCGAACTCTTCAATGTCTTGGAAAAAGGTGTTTTCCACGCGGCTACTTGCCTCTATGGTATTACTTTCAAAAGGCGTACCGACCTACCTGTATATCACCCCGATGTGGTAGTCTATGAGCTTTTTGAAGCCGACGGCCGCCCCTTAGGTCTCTACTATGGAGACTTCTACACACGTGAGAGCAAGCGTGGAGGGGCTTGGATGAGTGAGCTGGTTACCCCTTCCAAACTCTTTGGCCAAAAGCCCGTGATCTATAATGTATGCAACTATACCCCTCCTACCGAGACGCTCCCTTGTCTGCTTACCTATAGCGAGGTAGAAACGCTCTTCCATGAGTTTGGCCATGCCCTGCATGCTTTCTTTGCAGAGCAGCAATATGCTACCCTTGCAGGAACAGCTGTAGCGAGAGACTTTGTGGAGTTTCCCTCTCAGTTCAATGAGTATTGGGCACTACATGAGCAGGTACTCCCCCATTATGCTCACCATTACCTCACTCAAGAGGTTATCAGTGAGGAGCTTATAACCAAGATCAAGAACTCCAGAGACTTTAATCATGGCTATAGATTTGGCGAAGTTTTGGCCTCTGCCTATTTGGATATGCAGTGGCATACCCTCCCTGCCGAGGGCCACATCACAGCGGTAGCTCCCTTTGAGGCCACTGCTACTGAGCGCTTTCCCAAGGAAGTGCCTGTGCGTTATCGTTCCTTGTACTTCTCCCATATCTTCGGTGGTGGCTATGCCGCAGGCTATTATGCTTACCAATATTCGGAAATTCTCGCCCAAGAGATCTATCACTGGTTTGAGACTCATGGCGGTCTGACTCGCCACAACGGGGAACGCCTTAGAAAGCTCGTCCTTTCTCAAGGAAACACAAAAGAATACCAAGAAATGATCAAACTAATGGTAAGTGAAAAGTGAAGAGTGAAGAGTGAAAAATGAAGAGTGAAGAGCAATAAAAAATTAACAATTGACAATTAACAATTAAAAAAGTGTCTTTAGAAACAGAAATACAAAAGCGCCGTACTTTCGGCATTATCTCGCACCCTGATGCGGGGAAAACAACCCTTACCGAGAAGCTACTCCTCTTCGGGGGGGCTATTCAGGAGGCTGGAGCTGTGAAATCCAACAAGATTAAAAAGGGAGCTACCTCCGACTTTATGGAGATAGAACGCCAGCGTGGTATCTCGGTGGCTACCTCTGTTTTGGCTTTCAATTACAAGGAGCATAAAATCAATATCTTGGACACACCTGGTCACAAGGATTTTGCCGAAGATACCTTCCGTACCCTTACCGCTGTAGATAGCGTGATTGTGGTAATTGACGTAGCTAAAGGGGTGGAAGAACAGACCGAAAAGCTGGTAGAGGTATGCCGTATGCGCAATATCCCTATGATTGTCTTTATCAATAAGCTCGACCGCGAAGGGAAAGATGCCTTTGACCTCTTGGACGAGGTGGAACAAAAATTAGGACTACATGTAACCCCTTTGAGCTTTCCCATTGGTATGGGCTACGACTTCAAGGGGATCTACAATATATGGGAAAAGAACATCAACCTTTTCTCAGGAGACAGCCGTAAGAATATAGAAGAAACTATTTCCTTTAGCGACATCAATAGCCCCGAATTAGAGCAGCTGATTTCCGAACAGTCGGCCGCTACCCTTCGCAATGACTTAGAGCTGGTCTATGAAGTATATCCCGCCTTTGACCGTGCGGCCTATCTCAGTGGTGCTCAACAACCTGTCTTCTTTGGCTCTGCCTTGAACAACTTCGGAGTGAGGGAACTCTTGGACTGCTTTGTAGAGATTGCCCCATCTCCCCTACCCAAGGCTAGCGAAGAGCGCTTGGTACAGCCCAATGAAAAGGCTTTTACAGGCTTTGTCTTTAAGATACATGCCAATATGGATCCCAACCATCGCGACCGCTTGGCTTTTGTGAAAATCGTTTCGGGTAGCTTCGAGCGCAACAAACCTTATTTGCATACCCGATTGGGTAAGAAACTCAAGTTCTCCAGTCCCAATGCTTTCTTTGCCGAAAAGAAAGAAGTAGTGGATATTTCCTACGCGGGAGACATCGTTGGCCTACATGATACAGGCAACTTCAAGATAGGTGACACCCTGACAGAGGGTGAAGTACTCCATTTCAGAGGTATACCAAGCTTCTCCCCTGAGCACTTCCGCTATATCAACAACGCCGATCCGCTCAAGTCCAAGCAGTTAGAGAAAGGTATAGACCAGCTTATGGACGAAGGGGTTGCCCAGCTATTCACCTTGGACTTCAACGGGCGAAAGGTCATCGGTACCGTAGGTGCGCTCCAGTATGAGGTTATCCAATACCGATTGGAGCACGAATATGGGGCTAAGTGTAGCTATGAGAATTTCCCTATCTACAAAGCCTGTTGGGTGGAAGCCCCTGAAAACCCTAAAGACCCTGATTACTTGGATTTCTTACGTGTCAAACAAAAATTCTTAGCTCGTGACAAGCAAGGGCAATTGGTCTTTTTGGCCGATTCAGCTTTTTCTATAGAAATGGTCAAGCAAAAATACCCACAACTGAAGCTACATTTCACTTCAGAATTTTTAAACTAAGGGAGGTATTAACTCCAAGAGAGAGAGAATCCTTGCTTTCTAATCATTTTTGGCATATTAATTGCTCTTTATAGGGGTCAGTTTATAGCATATATCATACTATACTGTTTATCAGTTGTTTGCATTTTTCTATTTTACTTTATTGTAGAAGCAAGAAGAAAAAACTGACAATATTACATGTTTTAGCGAAAATATTTCATGAGAATAGGAAATTTTGACAGTCTTTTAGAAGACCATCTTGAAGATGCGAAAATCATAGCCATCCCTCATCAGCGAGATGAAGAGGAGATGGAGGAAGATCATACCGATGCGCCACTACCTGAAGTGCTCCCTATACTCCCCTTGAAGAATACGGTGCTCTTCCCTGGGGTGATTATGCCGATTTCTATCAAGCGAGAGGCCTCTTTGGAACTTATCAATGATGCCAAAAAGGAGCGCCTGATAGGAGTGGTCAGCCAGCGCAACGACAATGATGCACCCAGCAAAGCGGACTTCTACAGTATAGGAGTGGTGGCGCGTATCATCAAGATTCTCAAGATTCCTGATGGAAGTATCAGTGTCTTGGTACAAGGGACTCGCCGCTTCCAAATCACCGAATTTGTAGAGGAACAGCCCTACTTCAAGGCCAAGATACAAGAAAGCCCTGAACTACTCCCCGAAGAAGAAGATGAGGAGTTCACCGCTACTATGGAAGTGGTCAGGGACATCTCCCTAAAATTAGCCAAAGAAACAACCTCTGGCGGACTTGAAGTGCCTTTTGTGCTGCAAAATATAGACAATGATTTCTTTTTGATCAACTATGTAGCCTCTACCTCTCCCCTATCGGTAGGTGAAAAACAGGATATATTGGAGCAAAACAGCTTGGTTACTCGTGCTTGGGCGATCATCAAGTATTTTGGAGTAGAACTCCAAAAGGCAACCCTAAGAAGGGAAATACAGAACAAAGTCCATATGGACTTTGACAAGCAACAGCGCGATTATTTCCTACACCAACAGATACAGACCATTCAGAAGGAATTGGGCAATGAGTCCTTTGAGGCGGATATAGAAAAATTCAAAGAGCAAGCTAAAACCAAGCTATGGAATGAAAAAATTCAAAAGCACTTTGATAAGGAACTAGCTAAACTCCAGCGTCTCAATCCCCAGATGCCTGATTATGCCATACAGCGCAACTATATAGATTTACTCTTAGACCTGCCTTGGGGTGTCTATTCCAAAGACAAGTTTGATCTCAAGCGCGCACAGAAAATATTAGACAAAGACCATTATGGTTTGGAAGATGTCAAGCGACGTATCATAGAATACTTAGCCGTACTAAAGCTACGTAACGATATGAAATCGCCTATCCTCTGTCTCTACGGCCCTCCAGGGGTAGGAAAAACCTCCTTAGGCCGCTCCATAGCCAAGGCCTTAGGTCGCGAATATGTACGTATGGCACTAGGTGGCTTGCGCGATGAGGCCGAGATCCGCGGACACCGCAAGACCTACATAGGGGCTATGCCTGGGCGTATCTTACAACTGATTAAGAAAGCGGGTACTTCCAACCCTGTTTTCGTATTAGACGAGCTGGACAAACTCAGTCAAGGCTACGGGGGAGATCCCTCTTCTGCTATGCTGGAGGTGCTTGACCCTGAGCAAAACAACGAGTTCTATGACAATTTCCTTGAGATTGGTTATGACCTCTCCAAGGTGATGTTTATCGCTACAGCCAATGACCTAAGCACCATACAGCCTGCCCTAAAAGACCGAATGGAGATCATCAACATCTCTGGCTATACTATTGAGGAAAAGGTAGAGATTGCTCGCCATTTCCTTTTGCCCAAGGTACTCAAGGAGCATGGTATGGAACAAAAGCAGATCCAGCTGGGCAAGAAAGAGATAGAGCGTATTGTGGAAGGCTATACCCGTGAGTCGGGCGTAAGAAACTTAGAGAAGCAAATCTCTAAAATCGTACGCTATATAGCCCGTGCTATTGCCATGGATGAGGAGTACAACCCGAAAATCTCCTTGGAAGATATCCGAAAAATATTGGGTATTCCTACCGAGCGAGATAAGTATGAGAACAATGAAGTGGCAGGTGTGGTAACAGGATTGGCTTGGACAAGTGTCGGGGGTGATATCCTCTTTATAGAATCCGCTTTCTCCAAGGGCAGCGGAGGGCTTTCTATCACAGGAAATATAGGTACAGTGATGAAGGAGTCGGCCACTATTGCCTTAGAATATATCAAGGCTCATGCCGAGCAGTTTGGCCTTGATACGCGTATTTTTGACCAATACAAAATCCATATCCATATCCCCGAAGGTGCTACCCCTAAGGATGGACCTAGTGCAGGGATTGCACTACTGACCTCACTCTTCTCAGTACTGACCCAGCGAAGGGTGAAGAAGAACCTAGCCATGACAGGAGAGATTACCCTCCGTGGTAAGGTACTCCCCGTGGGTGGTATCAAAGAGAAAATACTTGCTGCCAAGCGAGCAGGTATCAAGGAAATTATCCTATGCAAGGACAATGAAAAAGACATTGACGAAATCAAGCAAGAATACCTCCAAGGTCTTACCTTCCACTATGTCACCGAAATGGAAGAGGTACTCAAAAAAGCTGTAACAAAAGAAACTGTAAAGAATCCTAAGACTTTCACCTTTGATGATAAAATAGGGACGAATGGCAATTCGCCCGCATAAAAGTACAATTAACAATTAACCATTGATAATTAACAATTAATCATTAATCATTAATAATTAAATTTGTACTTTTGCGGCAGCAATTTTTTTAAATATTTTAGATTATGGACAAAGAAGCGTTCCTTAAAGAAGCACAAGACAAGATCAATGCTTTGACCGAAAAAATTAATTCTCTAACTGCCTCTTTGGGTATCCAAACAGGAGATCTTAAAGAAAAGGCGCAAGAAGAAATCAACAAGCTCTTAGCGGACAAATCCTCTCTTACTGAAAAATTTGAAGCCTTAAAGAATGTTTCTGATGACAAGTGGGAAGAAGCTAAGAAAGCTTTCAATGACATCTCTTCTGGTAATTTCTCTGAAGGAATCCAGAAAGGAATTGAAACACTAAAGAATTTATTCTAATTCAGTATAGTGGTTAGTGATTAGTTGTCAGAAACTAACCACTAACCACTAATAACTAACAACTAATAGAATAACATGTTTGATAACTTAAGTGATAAATTAGAGAAGGCCTTACATGTACTCAAGGGGCATGGCCAGATTACTGAAATCAACGTAGCGGAAACGCTCAAGGAAGTACGTCGTGCGCTCTTGGATGCCGACGTGAACTATGCCATTGCTAAGGACTTTACCGCTAAGGTAAAAGCTAAAGCCTTGGGTGCCAATGTACTTACTACCCTACAGCCTGGCCAGCTCATGGTCAAGATTGTCCGCGATGAGCTTACTGAACTTATGGGAGGTGATGCCACAGGGGTCAATCTCAGCGGTAACCCTTCGGTGATTCTTATGTCGGGGCTACAAGGGTCTGGTAAAACTACCTTCTCTGGAAAATTGGCCAACTTCCTCAAAACCAAAAAGAACAAAAAACCGCTCTTGGTTGCCTGCGACGTCTACCGTCCTGCAGCGATTGACCAGCTGCATATTGTAGGGGATCAGATAGGAGTGCCTGTATTTTCCGAAAAAGAAAACAACAATCCTGTAGATATTGCCCAAAAAGGAATTGCTTATGCCAAAAGCAATGGGCTAAATGTGGTTATTATAGATACCGCAGGGCGCTTGGCTGTAGATGAGCAGATGATGAAGGAAATCGCCGATATTCACAAGGCGGTTAGCCCTCAGGAGACACTTTTTGTGGTAGATGCCATGACTGGGCAAGACGCGGTAAATACCGCCAAAGCCTTCAATGATGTCCTAAACTTTGATGGGGTAATCCTTACCAAATTGGACGGGGATACCCGTGGCGGGGCTGCTATCTCTATCAAATCGGTAGTAAATAAACCAATCAAGTTTGTCGGTACAGGCGAGAAAATGGACGCCATTGATGTGTTCTACCCCGCTCGTATGGCCGATCGTATCTTGGGCATGGGCGACGTGGTATCTCTTGTGGAACGTGCCCAAGAGCAGTTCGACGAAGAACAAGCCCGCAAGCTACAGAAGAAAATAGCCAAGAACCAATTCGGTTTTGACGACTTCCTCTCCCAGATACAACAAATCAAGAAAATGGGTAGCATGAAAGACCTCTTAGGTATGCTCCCTGGGGTAGGTAAGGCAGTAAAAGACTTAGATATCAGCGATGATGCCTTCAAGTATATTGAGGCTATCATCTACTCTATGACCCCTGCCGAGCGTAGTAACCCTTCTATCATCAATACTTCTCGCAAAAATCGTATTGCCAAAGGAAGCGGTCGCAACATTGCTGAAGTCAATCAACTCCTTAAGCAGTTTGATCAAATGAGCAAGATGATGAAGATGATGCAAAGCGGTGGTGCCAAACAAATGATGCGCATGATGCAATCCATGCCAAGAATGTAAATATTTAAATATGGAACAAGAATTATTAGATAGCTACTTTCATTTTATAAGAGAAGTGGTAGCTACAGGAATCATTTATTGTCTTAGAGATACACAAAGTGAATATGTCGCCGCTTGTACCTCCAACCAGTTTGTAACTCAGGACGATGAGGAACAAGTAGGGGTATTTGCCTTTTGGTCTGACATGGAGAAAGCTCAGGCCTGCCAAAAAGAGGAGTGGAAGGAATACACTGTCAGTGAAATTCCTTTAGCAGAATTCATGGAGGACTGGTGCTTGAGCATGTATCAGGACGATATCGTAGCAGGAATTGATTTTTCCCAAGACCTATATGGGTATGAGGAAACTCCTATGGAACTGCTCAAGACCCTTATCGCTGAGGTAGAAGCCAATGAGGTTGCCCTTTCTTTCAATGGATTTACCTCTTTGGAAGACTTAAAAGAATACGTTAAAGAAATAGAGGCTGAATAAACATTTTTTTTCATTCATTTTCACAACAGCTGTCCGTTATGTACCCCAAAAGTACCTTGCGGACAGTTTGTTATCTTAATCAAACACTTAAAAAACAACTTATTGTTTATAATTATTTGTTAAAAAATAGTTTTTAATTTGCTTTTTACAAAAAAATCATTAACTTAGCGCACTAATAATTATAATCTCATATCCTATGAAGTTGTTTTTTACCTTAGTGAGTATGTGCCTATGTATAGGAACGCTCCACGCTCAAAAAGCTCAAAAAGCGACTGTTGAAAGGCTTATTGAAGCCATCAGGAATACTCCTGAAGAGGACTTCCCTATTCTATACCCTATGCTGAAAATCACTCAAGAGATTCCAGCAGAGCAAGGAGGGATGGAGAAATTGCGACAGGTTTTCGCCATTATAAAAACTTATATACAAGACCAAGGGCCGATCCTATACACCTCTCAAGAGGCTATAGAGCTGATCAATTCTGGACAGACCAAGCAGCGTGTTTCCGATATTCTTACCTCCGACAGAGGAGTAGTGTTCTATATCTATCTGCCATACCATGACAAGCTCTTAGTACGATTCCCTATAGTGGTCAACAGCAAAAACGAAATTATAGCTATCAATATAGACTATTGCAAGGACAATTCCATCTGCCTGCAATATCTATAAGTCTATAACTCTTAAAACAAATTATGTTAAAACAACAATTACAACTCAAGCTCACCCAGAAGCTATCCCCCCAACAAATCCAACTGATGAAGTTGGTACAGCTCCCTACCCTTGCCTTTGAGCAGCGTGTAAAAGAGGAACTGGAAGAGAACCCCGCCTTGGAAGCTACCGAACACCAAGACTGGGAGCAGGAGGAAGCCCATGAGGACGAGTATGACACCCCCGACGAATACGAAGATAACCAAATCATACAAGCCGATGCCATCAATGTAGATGAATACCTCAGCGATGACGAAATCCCTGACTACCGCCTCTATGCCAATAATTACCATGAGGAGGATGCTTTTGGACTCCCCTACCGAGAGGAAGTCTCTTTTCACCAGTACCTTATAGAACAGCTTAACACTTTCCGCTTAGGTGAAAAAGAGCGGGAGATTGCCGAGTTTCTCGTAGGTAGTATCAATGACAATGGGTATATCCGCCGCTCCATGAGCGATATAGCTGATGATTTAGCCTTCACTCAGAATATCTATACCGATGAGAAAGAAGTGGAACATATCCTCAAGACGGTCATCTTCCAGTTAGACCCCGCAGGAATCGGTGCCAGAGACCTACAGGAGAGCCTTATCGTACAACTCAAGCACAAGCCACAAACAGCTATTACGGAACTGGCTATCACAATTCTGACGGAAAACTTTGATATCTTCAGTAAGAAGCACTATGACAAACTTATCCAGAAGTATAACATCTCGGAAGAAACCCTCAAAGAAGTAATTCAAGAGGTAGAAAAACTCAATCCCAAGCCTGGGAGTTCTTATGCAGAAGGAAGCAAATTCACCGAGCAGGTAGTGCCCGACTTTACCGTTACAATTAATGATGGAGAGCTAGAACTCTCCCTCAATGGGCGTAACACTCCCGAACTACATGTCTCCCAAGAATATACCGAAATGTTCAAGACCTATAGGGATTCCACCGATAAGGACAAGCAGAAACAGAAAGAAGCCGTAGAGTTCATCAAACAGAAATTAGATGCCGCTAAGTGGTTTATCGATGCCATCAAGCAGCGCCAAAACACTCTTTTGGTTACCATGAACGCAATTATGCTCCACCAAAAGGATTATTTCCTCACAGGCGATGAGACCAAGATCAAGCCCCTTATACTCAAGGATATAGCCGAAAGTATCGGTATGGACATCTCTACCATTTCGCGTGTGGCCAATAGTAAGTTTGTTAGTACTCCCTACGGCACCAAGCCGGTGAAAGCCTTCTTCTCTGAAGCTATTAAGAATGACGAAGGAGAGGACATCTCTACCTATGAGGTCAAAAAGATTCTCCAAACAATTATAGAGGGGGAGAATAAGCGCAAACCCTACACCGACGACAAGCTTATGGAGCTGCTCAAGGAAAAGGGCTATCCTATTGCACGCCGTACAATTGCCAAGTATAGGGAACAGTTGGACATTCCCGTGGCGCGCCTAAGAAAAGAATTATAGTAGAATGAAACACTTAGCTCACGTAAACAAATATTTTTACAAATACCGCAAACAGCTCTTCTGGGGGGTACTCATCACGATCATTGCTCGTCTTTTCTCCCTTGTCATGCCCAAGGGAGTACAGTATGCATTCAAGACGATTGAGAACTATATCAACCACCCCAACCCTGACCAACCTTTGGGAAGGTCTCTGCTTTTTTGCGCGTTAATCATCATAGGTTCGGCCTTGCTTTCGGGCTTTTTTACTTTTTGGATGCGACAGCTCATTATCAATGTCTCTCGCTATATAGAGTATGACATGAAAAATGAGATCTACCAGAAGTACCAAATCCTATCTCAGCGTTTCTATAAGCAAAATCGCACAGGCGACCTTATGAACCGCATCAGTGAGGATGTGGGTAAGGTGCGTATGTACACAGGCCCCGCCCTGATGTATAGTGTACAGACCGCAACACTATTTCTCTGTAGTATCCCACTGATGTTCTACACCTCCCCGATGCTCGCTACCTATGCCCTTTTACCACTACCTATATTGGCGGTACTTATTTACTTTATCTCTCGCAAGATCAATAAGAAAACTCTTGAGGTACAGCAGTTTCTATCAGAAATTTCCTCCTTTTCTCAGGAAGTTTTCTCTGGAATCCATACCATCAAGGCCTATGCCTTGGAGCAAGAAGCCCAAAAGAATGTAGAGGCTCTCAGCCAGGAAGGTCGCAAGAAGAACCTATCTCTATTGCGTATTCAGGCTTGTTTTTTTCCTATCATGCTGCTACTTATTGGGATTAGTATCATCTTTGTCATCTTCATCGGAGGGCGATTGTATATCAATGGCCAGATAGACTCCATTGGGGTCATCACCGAATTCAGTATCTATGTGATGATGCTCACTTGGCCTGTGGCTACCGTGGGCTGGGTCAGCAATATTGTCCAACAAGCGGAGGCCTCCCAAGGGCGTATCAACGAGTTTTTACATGAGACCCCCGATATTGAAAATACCAACCCCTCCCCTACACCTATTGAAGGGGATATCCGCTTTGAACATGTTACCTTTACCTATCCCGATACCCAGGTTACTGCCCTAAAGGACATCTCTTTCCATATCCCTAAGGGAAAAAGTATTGCTATCATAGGGCGTACAGGCTCAGGCAAATCCACCATTCTCGACCTCATTACCCGTATGTATGATGTGCAGCAAGGAGAAGTACTCATTGACGGTAGAGATATAAAGTCACTCAACCTCAACGACTTACGCAAGTCTATCTCTGTTATTCCACAGGATTCTTTCCTCTTCTCCGATACTATAGAGAACAATATCAAGTTTGGCAAGTCCGAAGCCTCTGATTTGGAAGTAATCCAAGTGGCTAAGCTCGCACAAGTACATGACAACATCATGGATTTCAAGGATAAGTATAACACCATGCTAGGAGAGCGAGGCATATCCCTCAGTGGCGGACAGCGCCAGCGTGTATCTATCGCCAGAGCGCTGCTCAAGCAGGCACAGATTTATCTCTTTGATGACTGCCTCTCTGCGGTAGATACCGATACAGAAGAGAAGATCCTCCATAACCTTTCCCAAACGGCACAGAATACCACTCGCATCATCGTCAGCCACCGTGTATCAGTGGCTCGCAATGCCGATTATATCCTTTTCTTAGACCAAGGGCACCTCATAGGAGCAGGTACCCACACCGACCTATATGCCCAAAATGAAGCCTATCGCAACTATTATGATACTCAGATCATTAAGTGATTAGTAAAGAACAAATAGTAAATAATAAAACTTAAAACTCAAAATTATGAGACATACTCTTATACTTTTAGCAGCTCTTTTGAGCCTTGTAGCTTGCTCCGACGGCAAGCTCTCACCCTCACAAGCCCACGACTTAGTAGAGGCCGCCTTACAGGATTCCCCTATGTACGAAACAGCTCATCTAACGCTAGGTGAGGTAAAGTACCGCACCAAAAAGGACGGGGACAAAATAAAGCAAATCAAACAATTGGAAAGCGACGACTACCTCTCCATAGAGGAACTCAAGGTAAAGAAAAAATGGCTCTCCAACGATAGTGTTTGGGTAGTGAATATCAAGTGTACCGACAAGGCGCTCCCTTATGTTACCGAACTAAAAGAGACCCGTGCCAAGGTAAAAACCCTCGAATATGTACTCTCCAATGAGGTTACTGTAGAACAAAAAAACGAGAAAAGCGCCACTATCACCGCTACTTTCCAGAAAAAAGAAACTCCTTTTAGCTTCCTAAACAAAAAGGCTGGCGGTCAGGACTTTATCCAAAAGAAATACAAAGCCAAATATCGAGAAAAAGAGGGCTGGACACTCTCTAAATAATAAGATTAGCCTCCCAACACCTAAACCCTATTACCTAATTTTACCTATGAAAAAAAGCACCTCCCTTTTACTCTTTCAAGCCCTACTCTCTGTAGTTTCGGGCATACTCATCACCCAGATGTCTCTCTTGGGGCGTATCGGTATTCATACCATGTATAGGCAATTCATGATCTTTCGCTCGTGGTGGAAAACGGCCTTGCTACTTTTTGCTGTACAGTGTCTTGTTATAGGCCTTCTGTGGGGCATACGAAAAATGGTACATCTTTCAGCGGCCAAAAAAGTCGCTTGGCTACTGCTTATAGTAGGTATTGCTGGTTTTGCTGCTACCTACTGGGATTTCTCTACCACTATGCACAAGGTAATGAAAGCCAAGTTTCACTTCGGTTTCTATCTATTTTGGATTGGCTGGTGGGTAAGTTGCTTGTACTTTATCACCATTAAGAATGAAGAACCAATGGTGAAAAGTGAAGAATTAGAAGAAAAAAGCCATTACTAACAAACTCAAAATTCGAAACCAAAAACTCAAAACTTTTTTGAGTTTTTTCTTTTTTATGTCTTATTTTTTTCGTAACTTGCACCATGGTAATTACAAAAAAAATTCTAATGAAACAATTGGTAATAGCCCTTTCTATGGCTGCCCTCCCCAGCATTTTCGCTCCTGTTAGGGCACAGGAGCAAAGCTCTCCCGATGGGAAAGTCTCTCTTTCTTTCTCCCTTACTAAAGAAGGAACCCCCTCCTACAAGGTGAGCTATAATAACAAACCTGTAATTAAGGAAAGTACCTTGGGCTTCCTGTTAAAAAAATCAGAACCCCTGACCAAGCAGTTCAAAGTGATTGATACTCAAAAGACTACCTTCAAGGAAACATGGAAACCTGTATGGGGGGAAGAAAGTCAAATCCTTAACCACTACAACGAACTCTTAGTGGCCTTGGAACAAACTTCCACTCATAGGAAGATGAACCTGCGCTTTAGAGTCTATAACGAGGGCGTTGGTTTCCGCTATGAGTTCCCTCAGCAGAAGGAACTTACTTACTTCGTTATTGAAGAAGAATTGAGCCAATTCGCCATGGCAGGCGACCATACCGCTTGGTGGATTCCTGGCGATTATGATACTCAGGAGTATGACTATACCCAGAGCAAACTCTCCCAAATCCGCTCTCTTATGTCTCAGGCTGTAATTAAGAATGTATGCCAAACACCATTCTCTCCCACTGGTGTACAAACAGCCCTAATGATGAAGACCCAAGACGGCCTATATATCAATCTACACGAGGCGGCACTAGTCAATTACGCTTGTATGCACCTGAATTTGGACGACAAGAACCTTGTATTTCAATCTCATCTTACCCCCGATGCCAAAGGTGACAAAGGACACCTATACACTCCTTGCCACACCCCTTGGCGTACTATTATGGTAAGCGATGATGCGCGTAATATCTTGGCTTCTCGCCTAATCCTAAACCTCAACGAACCTTGTGCACTCTCCGATACTTCTTGGATCAAACCTGTAAAATATATAGGAGTATGGTGGGAAATGATCAGCGGTAAGTCCTCTTGGGCTTATACCAATGACCTCCCTACCGTGGATCTTGACAAAGTAGATTACACCAAAACACGCCCCAATGGCACTCATGCGGCTAACAACCAGAAAGTACGCCGTTATATTGACTTCGCTGCCCAACATGGGTTTGACCAAGTGCTTGTAGAGGGTTGGGATATAGGCTGGGAAGATTGGTTTGACAACTCCAAAGATTATGTCTTTGACTTCATGACTCCTTATCCTGACTTTGACCTCAAAGGTCTCAATGAGTATGCACACAGCAAAGGCGTAAAACTGATGATGCACCACGAGACATCTGCTTCTTTGCGCAACTACGAGCGTCATATGGAAAAGGCTTACCAACTGATGAATGACTATGGTTATAACTCTGTAAAAAGTGGCTATGTAGGCTGCATTATTCCACGTGGCGAATACCACTATGGCCAGTGGGCGGTAAATCACTACCTCTATGCCATTAAGGAAGCTGCCAAACACAAGATTATGGTCAATGCACACGAAGCAGTACGCCCCACTGGTCTATGCCGTACTTATCCTAACCTCATAGGCAACGAGTCCGCTCGTGGTACCGAATACGAAGCCCTTGAGACTGTAAAGCCTTTCCACACAACTATCTTACCTTTTACCCGCCTACAAGGTGGTCCTATGGACTACACCCCTGGTATTGTTGAAACCAACTTGGTAAATACCAATCCCGAAAACCACCACACCCTAAGTAGTACCCTCGCCAAACAATTAGGCTTATATGTTACCATGTATAGCCCCTTGCAAATGGCCGCTGACCTACCTGAAAACTACGAAAAATTCTTAGATGCTTTTGAGTTTATCAAGAAAGTACCTGTAGACTGGCAAAAAAGTGTGTATTTGGAAGCTGAACCTGGCCAATATATTACCATCGCTCGTAAAGACAAGCATAGCAACAATTGGTATATAGGTAACACCAGCAATGAGAACGGACATACCTCAGTGCTCTCTCTTGATTTCTTGGACAAAGGAAAAGAGTACGAAGCCACTATCTATGCCGACGCCCCCAATGCTAATTACCAAGGCAATGCCCAAGCCTACACCATCAAAAAGCAAAAGGTGAATGCCAAAACTAAGCTTACCCTAAAAGCTGCCCGTGGTGGAGGATACGCCATTGAAATAGTGGAGAAAAAATAAATAAATAATGTTCAATGATTAATGATTAATGTTCAATGACTATTGTTGTTATTGGCATTAATCATTAATCATTATTGGCATTAATCATTAATCATTATAGTAAGGTTATCATATGCTAAAAATACATGTGCAGGGAGTTCTTTCTGTACTTTAGCATGAAAGCCCATGGTTTGGCTCATATGAGTGAAGAAGGTCTGGCGTGGGTGTACTTCCTTGACAATGGCCAAGGCCTCTTCTATGTTTAGGTGGGTAGGGTGGGGTGCCTTGCGTAGCGCATTGAGTACCAAAGTATCTACCTTATGCAGCTTGGAGAGTTCCGCCTCGGCTATATATTTGGCATCGGTAATATAGGCTAAGTTACCTATGCGATAACCTAAAATAGGCAATGTCCCATGCTCCACAGCAATTGGGATTACTTCCTTGCCAAAGAGCGTAAAGGGTGTCTCAGCAGTAATCTCCGTTGGGGCTACCGAAGGTGCCCCCGCATAGCGGTTCTCCGTGGCGAAGATATAGGCAAAACGTATACGTAGCTGTTCTATCACCCTAGGTAGGCCATAGATAGGCATATCCCCCTGCTTGAGTACAAAGGGGCGTATATCATCCAAGCCTGCGGTATGGTCGGCATGTTCATGAGTAAAAAGAATTGCCTCTAGGTGCTGTACCCTATGGCGCAACATCTGTTGGCGAAAGTCTGGAGCACAGTCTATATTTACATTCACACCTCCCCATGAGAGCAAAGCTGAAGTTCGCAAACGCTTATCCCGCTTGTCCCTACTGCGTGCCACGGGCGTATCCATGCCTATCACAGGTACTCCTTGGGAGGTGCCTGTTCCTAAGAAGGTAAGTTTCATTAGGCTTATTTTTAATTAATTAACCTTCCCCTCAGGGAAGAATTTATACTCATGCAAAAATACAATTTTTTCTTGATAATAGCTTTTAAAACTACTAAAAAAAATGTACCTTTGCACTTTAAAAACACTGACTGATGAAAATTACCATTGGAAATGATCACGCAGGTACTGAATATAAGAAAGTGATTATGCAGTACTTGCTATCACAGCATTATGATGTTACCAACGTGGGTACCGACTCCCCCGAAAGCGTGGATTATCCTGACTTTGCACACCCCGTAGGAGAGATGATTGATAAGGGAGAGGCCGACTGGGGTATTGTTATCTGTGGAAGTGGCAACGGAGTGGCCATGACCGTAAATAAGCACCCCAAAGTGCGCTGCGCTCTCTGCTGGAATAAGGAGATCGCCGTCTTGGCAAGAGAACACAACAATGCCAATGTGATCGCTATCCCCGCCCGCTTTACAGCTGTAGAACAAGCCCTTGAGATGGTCAAGACTTTCCTTAACACCCCTTTTGAAGGGGGCCGACATGCCCGCCGTGTAGAAAAAATTTAACCACATAATATTGTTACTCCTATGATAGATAAAATCAAAGCACATATTGCCAAGGTAGAGGCTTTTGCCACTGAAAAGAAAGAAGAATTAGAACAATTCCGCTTGGAATACCTCGGTAAAAAGGGACTACTCAATGACCTCTTTGCCAAATTCAAGGAAGTTCCTAAAGAGGAAAAAAAGGAATTCGGACAGATTATCAACGAACTCAAGAGCAAGGCCGAAGCAAAAATCAACGAACTTAAAGAAAAGCTAGGCGGACAGACCTCAGCAGCACCTGCTTATAATGACCTTACCCGTCCGGCTTTTCCTATGGAAATCGGAAGCCGTCACCCTGTGTCGCTGATCAAAAATAAGATTGTTGAGATCTTTGCCAACATTGGCTTTAGCATAGCCGAAGGTCCTGAAATAGAGGACGATTGGCACAACTTTACAGCCCTAAACCTACCCGAATATCACCCCGCAAGGGATATGCAAGATACTTTCTTTATTCAAACCCGCCCCGATATTCTCCTACATACCCACACTAGCTCGGTAGAGGTGCGTTATATGGAGCAAAACCAACCGCCTATCCGTATCATCGCCCCTGGCCGTGTGTATCGCAATGAGGATATATCGGCGCGCTCTCACTGCCTTTTCCACCAAATAGAGGGCTTGTATATCGATACCAATGTCTCCTTCGCTGATCTCAAACAGACGCTTCTTTACTTTACCAAGGAGATGTTCGGTAAGTCCAAAATACGCCTAAGACCCTCTTATTTCCCTTTCACCGAACCCAGCGCGGAAATGGACATCTATTGGGGGTTAAACAACGAAATTGACTACCGCATCACCAAGGGTACAGGTTGGCTTGAGATCATGGGCTGTGGTATGACTGACCCCAATGTACTGAAAAACTGCAATATAGACCCTGAAAAATACTCTGGTTTTGCTTTCGGTATTGGGCTGGAACGTGTGGCTATGCTACTATACCAAATAGGAGACATACGCGCTTTCTATGAGAATGATGTGCGCTTCTTAGAGCAATTCAAGAGTTCTATATAACACACCAAAACTCGTGATAAACAAACAATTATGTTCAGACATCAAGGAAAAAAGCGTTCTGCCAAGAATAACTTACAAATAGCAGTCGTACTCTCCTTCGTGGCGGGTATAGTCAATGTAGTGGGCTTCCTTTTCTTAAGTAGGCTCACAACCAATGTAACTGGGCATTTCGCTTTTTTCATTCATGATATCTCTATAGCTGAGTTCTGGAAGGGTACTATCTACCTGTGTTATATCCTTTCCTTCCTCTGTGGCTCATTTACTTCGGGCTGGCTGATTGAAGACGCCAACTATCACAAAAGGCAAAATAAGTATTTCAGGCCTACCCTCTTGGAATGTTTGACCCTCGGTTGTGTTATCCTTTTCAATACCCTATGGGAGCATTTTCCGCATGAGTTGACTACCTTTATGTTGCTCTATGCCATGGGGTTGCAAAACTCCTTTGTGACCAAAATCTCCAACGCCACCGTCCGCACCACCCACCTAACAGGCTTGTTTACCGACTTAGGCATTGAGCTTTCCCAATTATTCTATATCAGAAGAAACAATTATCTACAACAGGAGAAAAATATAAAAAATAGTATCAGACTACGGCTATTTATCGTTGTTTTTTTCTTCTTAGGCGGCTTTTTTGCAGGATTTGCTTTCGTGAAACTTTCCTTGGGGATCAAGACCCTTTTCTTTGCCATCGCTATCCTATTGGCTGGCCTATATTACGATGATGTCCGCTTTAGGTACCTCACCGAACGAAGAAAACACCGAGACCATCCAAGACATACCAAGCACTCAAAACATCCAAAACACACACCTACTCCCCTTAACACACCCTAAGTATATGCCATTTTGTCACTTTTCAATCTTTGGCAGTACTTTTGCTATGAATAAGAATTAGTAATACAAAATAATACACCCATGAATACAGGACACACTCATAACGAAGGCGACCTCTACGCTGATGACATTCATGATGCAGAATTTCAAGATGCTGAAATTATAGATGAGGAAATACACGACAACCCTACCGCTGCTCAAGAGGCTTCTTACGCACAAGAAGAACCCCAAGTAGTAGAGGCTCAAGTGCAGGAAGAAACTGAAAATCAAGACAATAACACTCAAGCCGAATTTGCTGAAAAACAAGCCGAAGCAGAAAGACAAGCCAGCGATGCAGCTCAGGCCGATGAGGCTATTTCTATCTTGGAAACAGAGCTACACAAGGAAAAGGATAAGTTCATGCGCCTCTTCGCTGAGTTCGAAAACTATAAGCGACGTACTGCCAAAGAGCGACAAGAGCTACTCAAGTCAGCAGGACAAGATGTCATACAGGCTATGCTCCCTGTCCTAGATGACTTTGATCGTGCCCTAGTGGAAATCTCCAAAAGCGAGGACGAAAACTTGCTCCGTGGCGTGGAACTTATTCACAGCAAGCTCCTCAGTACCCTCCGTTCCAAAGGTTTGGAACAAATCCCTGTGGCTGCCTCCGATACCTTTGATAGTGACATACACGAGGCACTGACCCAAACCACTGCTCCTACTCCTGAACTTAAAGGAAAAATCATTGATGTAGTAGAAAAAGGATACAAATTAGGAGAAAAGATTATCCGATACCCTAAAGTGGTAGTAGGACAATAGGCTTTCTTAGTGATTGAATAAATGAAAAAAGATTATTACGAAATTTTAGGCGTTAGCAAAACAGCTACTGCCGCTGAAATAAAAAAGGCCTACCGAAAAAAAGCATTGGAATACCACCCCGACAAAAACCCAGGGGACAAAGAGGCCGAAGAAAAATTCAAAGAGGCTGCTCAGGCCTATGAAATACTGAGCGACGAACAAAAACGAGCACAATACGACCAATTCGGACACGCAGCCTTCGAAGGTGGCGGTGGCGGTTATAGTTCTATGGAGGATATCTTCCGTAACTTTGGGGATATCTTCGGCGGACACTTTAGCGGCTTTGGTGGTTTTGGTGGCTTCGGCGGAGGAAATTCTCGCTCTTATAGAATAAAAGGAGGGGATCTACGTATCCGTGTAAAACTTACCTTGGCCGACATCGTAACTGGTACCGAAAAGAAAGTAAAGGTGCTTCGTAAGGTAAAGGCCGAAGGTGCCACTTATAAGACTTGTAACACCTGCCATGGCAACGGAAGTATCGTCCGAGAGGTCAATACCATGCTCGGCCGTATGCAATCTTCCTCCCCCTGCCCTACTTGTGGTGGAAGCGGTGAAGTGATTGACAAAAAGCCTGATGGTGCCGACGCCCAGGGTCTCAAATCGGTAGAGGAAACTGTTACTATCAAGATTCCTGCAGGGGTAGTAGAAGGTATGCAGATGAAGGTACCTGGCAAGGGGAACGAAGCCCCTGGCAACAATAGTATCCCTGGAGACTTATTAGTGCTTATTGAGGAAATAGAACATGAAACCCTCAAGCGCGAGGGAGAAAACCTTCATTTAGACCTATATATAAGCATGCCTGAAGCCGTCTTGGGTACTTCCAAGGATATAGAAACAGCTACAGGAAAGGTGCGTATCAAGCTCGAAGAAGGAATCCAATCAGGAAAAATCCTACGCCTCAAGGGCAAAGGAGTGCCTAACCTCAATGGATATGGGGCTGGAGACTTACTCGTACATGTAAATGTATGGACTCCTAAAACCCTTACCAAAGAGCAGAAAAACTTCTTCCAAAAAATGATGGAAGATGACAACTTTACTCCACAACCCGACAAATCAGAAAAGAGCTTCTTTGAAAAAGTCAAAGATATGTTCTCCTGACTGACCCGTTGGCTATGGGCTAGGTTATCATAAGAAAAAATCTCTAATACTATATATGATGAGAAAAATTTTACTAATCCTTGCTTTGATTATGACTTATAATACGCAAGCACAACAACCACTCACTCCTGAGAAATTATGGGAATTGCATCGGGTAAGTGGCATCGGGCTGACACCTGATAAAAAACAGGTCTTACTGAGTGTTACCACGCCCAATGTGTCTGAAAATTCCTTCAAAAAGGAGTTTTACAAATTGGACGTCAGTGGGGGCAAGCTCATTCCAATTACCCAAGAACAGTTGGAGAACCTCACCATTAAGTACAATGCGGACAAGACCCTTAAGCTCATACATAAGGAAGTAAAACTCCGCCCTGTCTTGGGTAAGGACTTCTATAAGGAATTGGACAAATCCACAGGGAAGGTATACGAAGGCTTAGACCATCGTCATTGGGACAAGTGGAACGAAGGGGCTTACAACCATGTGTTTATTGAAAAAATATCCAATGGTACCCAAACCGATATTATGCAGGGCTTGCCTTATTACTGCCCTCAGATGCCCTCCGGCGGAGAGGAAGATTACATATGGAGCAATGATGGTAAAAAGGTTCTCTATGTAACCAAGGCCAAAGTAGGTACTGACTATGTGGTAAGTACCAATACTGACATCTATCAGTATGATATAGAAAGCAAAACTACAACCAACCTCACCGAAGGTATAATGGGCTACGATACCCACCCTTCTTTTAACAAAGATGGTGTTTTGGCTTGGCTAAGCATGAAAGAGGACGGCAACGAAGCGGATAAGAATGACCTATATATCCTCCTTGATGGTAATAGGATCAACCTTACTGCCTCTTGGGACAATACCGTTTTTAGCTACATTTGGAGCAATGACGGAAAGAAAATCTACTTTACCGCTGCTACCCAAGGTACCCAGCAGCTATTCGAAATAGAGCCTTTTGCTAAGAACCCTACCCCTAAGCAACTCACCAAAGGAATCTTTGATATAGGTGATCTCTTAGGCCAGTCAGGCGACCTCTTAGTGGTTTCTCGTAATGATATGAATAGAGCCGCCGAGATATACACTGTCAATCTCAAAGGACGTAAAGCGCCTTTGGAGATAAAACAGCTCTCTCATATCAACGATGATCTCTATAAGCACATAGCCAAGTGC
This sequence comes from Capnocytophaga sp. CM59, assembly GCF_000293175.1. NCBI lineage: Bacteria > Pseudomonadati > Bacteroidota > Flavobacteriia > Flavobacteriales > Flavobacteriaceae > Capnocytophaga > Capnocytophaga sp. CM59. Next base: position 73,307 of record NZ_ALNN01000016.1, on the reverse strand, counting down.
CCTGTAAAAGAGCGTACTATAAAAACCACCGATGGCAAGGATATGCTCGCTTGGGTTATCTATCCACCTGATTTCTCTCCTAAAAAGAAATACCCTACCCTACTCTATTGTGAGGGAGGGCCTCAATCGGCACTAACTCAGTTCTACAGTTTCCGCTGGAACCTCCAACTGATGGCCTCTCAGGGTTATATTGTCATCGCTCCTAACCGCCGTGGTATGCCAGGACACGGAGTGGCTTGGAATGCCGAAATTAGTGGCGACTGGGGCGGACAGGTGATGAAAGACTATTTAGCTGCCATTGATGATATTGCCAAAGAGCCTTATGTAGATACTTCACGCTTGGGTGCTGTAGGGGCTAGCTACGGAGGATATTCTGTATATTATTTGGCTGGTATCCACAACAAGCGTTTTAAGACCTTTATCGCCCACTGCGGGGTATTCAATACCAAGAGTATGTACGGCACTACTGAAGAGATTTTCTTCAACCGACATGAGTTCGGAGGAGATTATTGGGATAAAGGCAATGCCATAGCTCAAAAGGCCGTTACCGAGTTCAACCCTATAGAGAAAGTGGAGGCATGGGATACACCTATTCTCATCATTCATGGCGGCAAGGACTATCGTGTCCCTGAAGAACAAGGCTTCCAAGCCTTCACCGCTGCCCAGCTTAGAGGAATCAAGAGTAAGTTCCTCTACTTCCCCGACGAAAACCACTGGGTATTACAACCTCAGAATGCACTCCTTTGGCAGCGTACCTTCTTTGGTTGGCTCAAAGAAACCCTCAAATAAGTATTCAATAGTTTGCATGGTATAATTGTAATGAAAGAAGCCAAAATCCGCGGATTTTGGCTTCTTCTTGTCTCCTATGATAAGGCGAGTCTTAGTACTGCTCTAACAGATACTTGATAAGATCGGTAGTGGTAAGCATACCTACCAAGTTTCCATTTTCAGTAACAGGCAAGGCGTGGAAAGTTTGTCCTGCAAGTATCTCTGCGGCTTCCTTGATAGTAGTATCAGGTGAGATAGAAAGCGGTACCTTGGCCATTACTTGTGGAATGGTGAACATATCATACACTACACTATCCACATGCTTTTCGTCATCAGAAAGGTCAGCAAAGCTAATACGCAACAAGTCGGTGAGGCTCAGTACTCCTATAAGTTTGCGTCCTTCCACTACTGGAATATGACGAATGTGGTGTTTTTTGAACAATGCCTCTGCCTCATACAAGGTCTTAGTAGGGTCTATTGTTACTACGTCCTTAGACATAATCTGGGAAACGGGAACTCTTTGTTTCATATCTTTATAATATTAATTAATAACTTTTTTCCACTACAAAGTTAATAAAAAATATTTGAATTATAGCAAAAAATCCATTTTTATTTTCCGTTTTTTTTTCGTATATTTGCATCTTGTAGGTAAAAAATAAAGGATAAAAAGTAAAACCCATTACCTCTTTCTTACCCTCTACTTTTTACCTAATTTTCGATTGTACATTCTCCAGCATAGGTACAAACCCAAAGGTTCCATATTCCTCTTTGTTGAACTCATTGGCCGAAAGGCGTGTAAAAACGGTCATAATCTGCTCGCCTTTCCCTATAGGGATTACTAGCCGCCCTCCGATCTTCAGTTGTACCAGCAATTCCATAGGTACCTCTGGCGCCCCCGCAGTTACCAAAATACGGTCATAAGGTGCTTGTTCTATATAACCCTTATAGCCGTCCCCAAAAATCATTTTTTTAGGCATATAACCCATTCGCTCTAGTAGAAGTTTGGTCTTCTTGAAGAGCTCTTGTTGCCTTTCTATCGTATAAAGTTCTACCTTCAGTAACACCAATACGGCCGACTGGTAGCCGCTTCCTGTACCTATCTCAAGTACTTTCTGTCCTGGTTGCACCTCTAGCAACTGTGTCTGGAATGCCACTGTATGAGGGCGAGAAATCGTCTGATCTGCACCAATAGGAAAGGCTATATCTTGATAAGCTCTTTCTTCAAAAATACTGTCTAAAAACAAATGTCGGGGAATGGTTCTAATGGCTTGTAATACCTTTTCATCAGAGATCGGGTACTGCGGACGCTCTGAAAGCTGTCGCGCCAAAAGATTTCGCATCCCTTGATGTCTTGCTGTATCCTTCATTTCTAATGATTAATGCCAATAATGATTAATGATTAATGCCAATAATGATTAATGCCTATAATGATCAATGATTAATAGCCATTAAATCACTGACTATTAATCATTAATCATTGAACATTAATCATTAAACATTAATTATTGATTTTATTCTTTCTTCTTAAACAGTCCATCCAAGAGGTTGTTTACTGCTTTTTTAGCTTGGTCTTTAGGGGCTTGTTGTTGGGTTTTAGTGGTATCGGCAGGGTTAGCTTGTGTTTTACCACCTATGATCTTACCCAAAGCATCTGTGGCTTTGTTCATGGCTTCTCCTCCTATCTTCTCGGTAATCTTGTTGGTTACTTCATTGGTTACCTTATCCATTACCTTGTCTGTTAGCTGATTGGCCTGTGCTTTGGCTACCTGTAGGGCTAGGTTATTTACCACCTGTTTCATATCGGTAGAGACCTGAGGCTTGGTAAAGTTACCTCCCATATTCACATTCACTGGAATATCCCCCAACTTCTGCTGCTCGGTAGCGGTGAGCTTAGCCAATAGAGCCGAAGCATCTGCCCCGAGCATCTTAGCCGGTACATTGAAGGTTAGTTTGTAGTCCATCGTTTGGTCAAAACCATGGGTTCCCGCTACATTGATGGTACTACCATTCCACTTAATTGTGAAAGGTTTTACTACCACACGACCATTCTCAAAGGTTACATTAGCCTTAAGGTCTTTAAGATTGAGCTTGGAGAGGTTCAGCTGGGTGAACTGTGAATCCAAGGCTGAAACCAGTGGAGAGGTTTGTTTCACATGGGTATCCAACAAGGAAGCGGAAAGGCTTCCTGAAAGCGAATTAATATCGGGAGTGAGCTCTGGAGTGAGCTTTCCTGTTACATTGATCTTGGAGCTAAAGAATCCTTCTACCACCTTGGCAATAGGCATGATCTTCTTAAGCATATCTATCTGAGAGAAAGATTCTGTAACATTGAGCTTGGTCATATCTAGATCCACAGCAAAGGTAGAGGTATCTCCCTTGGTAGATACGTTTCCTGTAACGGCTGTTTTCCCTCCAAATATATCAGTCTGTAAGTTCTGTAGGCTTACTTTCTCATCTTTGATAATAAGCTTACCTGAGACATTGTTTAGGTTGAGCTTATCATAGAGTACAGTCTTTGCTTTGGCATCGAGGGTACAATCTAGGAAAGCAGGAATTTTGATAGAAGCTCCTGCGGTAGAGGTATTTGTAGTGGCAGGCTTGGTCTCAGCAGGTTTTTTCTCCTCTTGTTTAGGGGTTTCTGCTGGTGTATCGGTTTGCATGAAGTCACCCACATCTATATGGTTGGAGGCCAAGGAGAAGTTCCCTTTGAGCACTTCATTGCGCAAAGTAAAGCCATAGAAGTTTTCCAAAGTTCCCTTGATATTAAAGTCCGTTTTTCCTGTCTTGGCGTCCAGTTCGGTAAGCTCTATCTTAGCATTATTGAAGGAAAGCCCTGCCTTGTTGATATGGAAAGGCTGTAGGAATCCTGCCCCAGAATAGACAAACTTTTCCAAAGAGGCATGCCCTGCATTGCGAATACGCTCGTAAGCTTTTTTCTCTACCGATGCCATATCAAAAGAAGTAGTTATATCGGCCTTGAGGATTCCCTTTAGGTCTAAATCCATCTGTACAGGATAGGCTTTTTGGATATTCTCCAAATTGATAGTTCCTTTAAGGTCTGCATCCACAAGCATATTCCCTGTAAGATTCCTTAAAAGGGCTTTTGCAGAGAAAGCATCTTGGTCTATCGTGAAAGCAAAACGATTGATATTCACATAAGTATCTTCCAATTTCTCTGTATCATTGCCTATCTTTACATCTATATCAATATTCTTAACCGACTTAGGCAGAGAAGGATACTTGAAAGACGCATTATTGGAGAGCATACGAATATCCAACTTAGGAATAGTCGTAGGGGTATATTTGCCCGCTACCTTCCCGTTGATTGTAAACTCACCTGTTGTCTGTACCCCTTCTATACTCTTGGTATAAGCAGCAGGAATAAGGTCTAAACAGTTCTTAAAGGTAGTCTTAGGCGTTTTGAAACTTAGGTCATAGAGCTGACCATCGTCCAAGAGTTGTACAAAGCCATCAAAATTAAGCTCTAAGTCATTTAGTTTTAGCGTATTGTCCTTTAGCGTATATTTTTGCTGATTAAGGTCTATACCCAAGATCGCATCAAGGGTCACCACATTGTTACGCAAAAAGGCCGTACCATCAGAGGCAAAAGACAATTTAAGTGATGTAGTAGTCTCTAAATCAAGTACTTGATTTGCAAAGTTTCCTTTTCCTTTGTGATAAAGACTATCCACTATTACACTCATCTTTGAGCCATCTTCCTTAAAGGTAAAGCGCAGGTTATCAATGTTATACTCATTTAAGTCAAGAGAGAAATTATTTGGCTCCTCACTCTCTGGAGTATCCGAGGTGCTTTTGGCAATGTCAAAGTTGCCTTTGCCTGCTTCATTTATACGTACATTTACCACTGCATCGGCTATGGAGAAGCCAAGGAGTTTGTAAGGTTCATCGTCTTTCTTAAAGAGTATATCCTTAAGGTTCACCTTTGCAGAGAAATTACCCACATAGGCCAAGGTATCTCCCTCAAAAGGGGCGTTGTTAATCACCTTCAGTCCGCCCACTTCCACCGTTGCATTGGGGAAGTTCTTAAACACACTGAGGGAGAAGTCTGTAAAACTGATTTGTGCATCTACACTTTCGTTCACTTTCTCCATGATTTTCTCCTTTATGGTGTTCTTAAAGAGAAAAGGAATGGAAACAAGTAGCAGTATCAAGACCACAAAAATAATTCCAATAATTTTAAAAAACTTTTTCATCTATATACAGGGTTATAGGGGTTTAGGGGTTAGGGACTAGGAGTTAGAGGTTAGTCATTAGTCACTTGTCACTTGTCGTTAGTCACTCGTCACTAGTAATTTGTCACTTATTAAGGAGTTTGTACTCCTCATAGCATTGGGTAAGAGCATCTAAGAACTGTAGGTCATTGGAGTTTTTGATAAAGTCCTTAGAATAGTTACAATGGCGAAGCAAGTCCTCCAATTTGTCTTTGTCTATACCTAAGATCTCACTAAGGCTCTCCCTGTCATATTTGCTATTGAGCATGGAGCGAATCTCATCACTCTGTTTCATCTTCTTGAGCTTTCTAAGATCTTTCTCTCGGCTGCTAAAGAGCTTATAGATAGTCCCTACTGGATTTCCTATGGCTTCCAATACTTTTCCAGCCGTTGAAGGCGCTCCTGTACGAGGTTCATAGCCCAAGTCCAAACCAGAGATACTGTACTGCTTATTGGTATTGATAGGCATATACTTGGCATCTATAGCCAAATAACCTGTAAGGCGATAGGGGGAGATGACCACCTCCTCCAAGGCATAGGCCAATTCCGTCAGCCCGATACGCGTACCAGGAAAGCGAATCATATCCTGAGTCACCTTGATCTTGATCGACTTAAAACCAAGGTAAGAAAAGTGCAATGTATCATTCACCGCCGCACGAATGGCAAAATCTCCCTTAGCATTGGTGATAGCTCCTTTTACTTGATTGATATTCAGTATATTCACATTATCCAATGGCAAATTGGTCTTGGTATTGAAGACATTTCCCCGCATAACTGTCTCCTCCTGTGCCCATGTGGCAAAGGACAAGAATAGTAGAAAAAAAAGAAAACTGTTTTTCATAAAACACTTGTTTTCAATAAATTAACAATACAACTACTCAACTTCAAAATCTGCCCCAAATATAAGAAAAAAATAATAATTGTCAATAATTTCTCACTAGTCACTTGTCATTAATCATTAATCATTGCTGGCATTAATCATTAATCATTATTTCCTCTTTTTCCGTTTCTTAGAAAAGGTATCAGAAGCATCTTTGCGTTTAGGCGCTCCTTTTTTATCTCTTCTATCGGCTGGCTTATGGTCTCTTCTTTCCTTCTTATCCTTCTTATCCCTTTTGTCTTTCTTTCCTTTGTCGCCAGCTCCTTTTTGTTGGGAGATTTCTATATGAATGGAGCGGTTGTCCATCTTAAAATCGGCAAAAGTGTCCAATACCAACTGGGTCATCTCCGCTTCGGTATTGAAAAAGGAAAAAGTATCCTTTACATCTACCTTGAAGATGTCGTTCTTGCCCAGACCAATGTTCTCTCTAAGGAAATCCTTAAGCAGTCGCCAGTCATAGCCATCGCGCTCCCCTATATTGATAAAGTAACGGGTCTCTCCTTCGGTAGAGAAAGATTTGCCTTCTGTGGTTTCCGCATTGAGGTCTTTGGACTTGCTGTAATAGTTGTAGAAACGGTTGAACTCCACCGCTACCATACGCTGAATCAGCTCCTCACGGTTCAGGTCGCTCAGCACATCGTAGATCGCTGGCAGATACTCATTCACGGCAGGATTCACCTGGGTGTCCTTAATCGTATTGGCCAAGTGGTAGAGCTGTATCTCACAGATTTCCATACCACTGGGGATAGACTTGTACTCAAAAGTCTTTTGGATAATCTTCTCAATCGTCTTGATACGCTTGGCCTCACTCTTGGTAAGGATCACCATAGATACACCCGACTTGCCTGCGCGCCCCGTACGGCCACTGCGGTGAGTGTAGGTCTCTATCTCGTCTGGGAGTTGGTAGTGGATCACATGGGTAATATCATCCACATCTATCCCACGGGCAGCCACATCAGTAGCCACGAGCATTTGGATTTGCTTAGCTCGGAAACCTTTCATCACCAGGTCGCGCTGGTTTTGGCTTAGATCGCCATGGAGGGCAGCCGCATTGTAACCGTCCTCTATCAGTTTCTCGGCTATCGCTTGGGTATCACGTTTGGTACGGCAGAAGACTACGGAGAAGATAGACGGATTGGCATCGGCCAAGCGCTTGAGTGCCTCATAGCGCTGACGGCCATTGACGATATAGCATTCGTGGAGTACGTTGTTGGAGGCTTGGTTCTTATGCCCTATGGTAATCTCCTTGGGCTTATACATGAACTCTTTAGCGATTTTGGCCACCTCGGCAGGCATTGTAGCCGAGAAGAGCCAAGTATTTTTTCCATCAGGTGTTTCGGATAATATAGAGCAGATATCCTCATAGAAGCCCATATTGAGCATCTCATCAGCCTCATCGAGTACACAATAGCTGATATGAGCGATAGAAGCCAGTTCGCGGCGCATCATATCCTGCATACGGCCAGGGGTAGCCACGATAATATGCGCCCCTTTCTTAAGGCTACGGGCTTGTTCTTCTATACTTGCCCCCCCATAGATAGCTACAATATGCACCTGTGGCATATACTTGGCATACTGCTTAAGCTCGGAAGCAATTTGCAAACATAGCTCACGAGTAGGCGCCAAGATAAGTCCTTGAGTAATACGCTGTGTGGGATCAATCAGTTGAAGAAGTGGAAAACCAAAAGCAGCGGTTTTTCCGGTTCCTGTTTGTGCCAGTGCCACCATATCGGTAGGTGCTTCAAGCAATACAGGGATAGCGGCTTGTTGTACCTCAGACGGACGCTCGAAGCCCAAGTCATCAATCGCTTCGAGTAGGGGTGCGCTTAGCCCCAATGTTTCAAATAAATTCATACTAATAGTAATAGGGTGCAAAGATAGAAATTAATTATCAATTACACCCTAATAATTTAGAAAATATATTTTTACTATGCCTCCCACAGGATCTGCTCCAACTGCTCCTTCCCTGTACGCCCTTCGTACTGGCTGATAGGTCTGTTCCACCAAGACGTATTGGGGTGCGGGATACTCCGCGCTTTGCTGAGCAAACCTCTTGCTTGCTGCTTTTGAGCTATCCGCAGAAAAGACTCATAGGCTTTTTTGCTAACAAAGACAATCAGGTCAGGACGATACTGGTTCTCCAAGGCACGCAACTGCTCGAAAGAGCGCAGCTCCTCCGCCTCCCCTGCCACTACAATGCTCTCCCCACTTACCTCCGCAGGGCGTAGAAAGTAGTTGCTAAAGGCTATATATTCAAGAGCTTGCGGGTAATCCCCCTTGTTAAACACCGCTCCATATACCCCACCTATATGCCTATAGATAGCATGAGAGGGATTTTTGTAACTACTCTCTATCACATCATGGCGTATAATGGCCGCTGTATTGAGCCAAGCCAAAGCCTCCTTTGTAAAACCATAGCTCGCGGTACTCCGCTCATACCACTCCTGCCCCACCTTATGGTTATAGTCCGCTGGCAGATAGTGGCTCTCCCCCTGAAAGAGTACTTTCAGAGGAGCCTTTGCATAATGCTTCCCTACAAAGGGAGCTAATTCAGGGTGTAGGGTGTAGATCATTTTATCCTATTTTGTCCACTTTCAGTGCAGTTTTGAGACTTGTAAAGATACGACTTACATCAATCCCATACACACGCTGGAAAGCTGCAATTACATCTTTTCCTCCGTTTACAAACACAGGGTTGGTAACTGATTGGGTAAGTACCTCCACCTGCATTCCTGACTCCAATCGCAAGCCATTGCTTACTACTGTCCTTGTTACTGTTACTCTATATAAAGGCATTTTTATATGGTTTTAAGATTAATAATATTCTATTTTTCTCTCTACAATTTCCTCTTTTTTAGCAAGAGAAACAGAACCTTCTGTATAAAAAAATCTATAATCTAGTTTTTCAATCCAATTTCCTTTAGTGTCATATTTCCATTCTAAAAAACATCTCATAGAATAAGTAAATATATCGTCTTCATATTTACCATGCTGAAATATATCAACATCTCTACATAAATCTAAATAATCAAAAAATCGTACCTTGCTCCAATAACCTCCTTTTTTTCTCTCATATATGTCATTTGGAAAATTTTCATCAAATATTTCCACCTTTATACTTTTCTTATTATAGCACCTTTCTACTCTTACCCCTTCCCAATTATGAAAGATGTATTCTTTAGGTTTCCTCTTGCCTTTTTTCACCATATCAATATGGTTGTCATCCTTTTCAAATAATACATTGAAATACACTCCCCATTGCAAATCAAACTGAGTACTGATTTCTTTTTTATCATCATAGCAAATTCGCTTGAATAGTACCCCTGCTTGGGTATAATCAATACTATTTTTATCATCTTTTTCAATGAAAATGGGAATTTTATTCTTATAAAGAGATTGAAAATCAGGATTTTTTATTTCCCTACGGTACTCATCAAATATTTCCCAATAAGGTGTATACCAGCGTTCTTCTGTAATATTCCCTAAAAAATCATACTCATATTCATATATTTCAAAAAGAACATCATTCAAATAGAGAGCAATAGGATTATCATGATCATCATACACATACTTACGAGTAGAAGAATAGCTGCCTTTATCTACTTTCTGTAGTAAGCGCCCCTTATTATCATATAGAAATTCATGCCTTACCATATCTGTTTGTTTACCATTTCTATAATAGCGCTCTTCTATAAGATTTCCTAAGTGATCATAGGTATATTCTTGCCTACGATTATCCTTAGCAATATCTATAGCAACCAATCTCCCCTGTAGATCATAATGCTTTTTTATAGTGTGCTGCGGTATGTATCTTCTTATTTTATACTTACTATCATCATAAGTACGTTCTTCTGTTGATTTTATCATTTTTTAGATTTTTTATATTACTATATTCTACTCATACCACTCCTGAACTACCTTATGATCATAAGCCTCCGGTAGATAGTGGCTCTCCCCCTGAAAGAGCATTTTCAAAGGAGCCTTCGCATAATGCTTCCCTACAAAGGGAGCTAATTCGGGGTGTAGGGTGTAGATTGTCATAATGTCTTCAATGAGTCCTTTAAATAATTTAAGATTTCTGTTACTTTATCATTGATTTTTTGAGCTCTTTTTTTATAATCTTCAATTTTTGAAATAGTAACTATTTCTTTTTGTGAATATTTATCTATAGCTTTTTGTATTTTTTCTTTGTCTTTTCCAATAGTTTGAACACATATTACTATCGAGCAATTCTGTTTTTCCAAATCCTCTAAGTGATTTTTTACGGAGCATTCCCCTATAGCATAATCTCCTTGAGAAACAACACCAAGTTTAATACTTTCCTTTTTGAGAACCGTCAAGAAATCTCCATTTTCTAAATCCTTAAAGACATCTATAGAAGGTTCAATATACCCTTGTCCTCTTAACTTATTGTATACATAGTTAATAGTAACTGTTTTACCAACATTAGGCTCTCCTTTAAGTACAATTAATTTCATATTCAATTTTTATTGTTTAACAATTTTTAAGTTTCTCACATTCAAAACTATCAGAATAAACACAAGGGACAATAGTAAAAACTTTGCTAAAGTTTTATCTTTTGGCAAATAGTACAAACTTGTGCTAGTGAGGGAAGAGTAGATTATAATAACAATAAAAGTTTCTGTCCTCCTTTTTGACTATTATTCCACCCTTTACGAGGACAAGAGACCCTATCTATATTTATATTCTGATTTTGGTAGTTACTTTGAATATAGTTTTTAATAAAATCTATGTGGTTATGTAATAAAAAAATCTTTGTAGGATTTAGATTTGTTATCAGGAAATCTACATATCCTAAAGTATAGTTTATATCTATAGAATTGATATTTTTTCTTCAAGACTCTTTATATTAATAGCAGGTCTCAAAAAAGCATTTGCAAAAGCAATCTCTTCTAAAGCCTTTTTAAAGTTACTCAAATCATATTTTTGAGCATATACCTCTGCAATCTTTTGATAAATAAGATGTGCTTGATTTGGACTGTTAAGACTGTTAATTAATCGTTTTTCTATTATATCTCTAGTATTGATATTTTCTTGTAACTTTTTATCAACAATTTCATTGTAAATATTTAACGAATTATACCAATCATTAACTGGTATAGGTTTTTTTATAAAATTTGCATGGTCTATATCTATCTTTTCAATATAATGTCCTTTTCCTATAAAAAGAACTTTGTTAGAATTATTTTTGTAATTTTTCCCTTCAAAATATTTTATTTCAGGCCTTTGACTTAAGAAATTTTGAATAGTAGTAAGATTAACTGGATTCTGAATATTAATTTGTTTTGCCATATGATCTATTTCTTAAATATTCCCTTCCAATTCCTTTACTCTCTCTTCACTAATTCCCAAGGCCATTGCCAAGCGGTTAAGCAAGCGACGTTCTCTCTCAGATATAGCCCCATCGTGTAAGGAGTTCTTATACTCGGATAAGTATTCTTGTTCTTCCGAAGTCAGTTCTTGACCTGCAATAGCTTGTGCTTCAAGTTCTTTTGCTCTTTCAGGAGTAATATTATAACGTTCCCGAATACGCTCCAAGATTGTACGCTCACGCTCATCTATCACCCCATCATTCTCCAACATAAAATGTATCTCTTCCAAGTAGCGAGCCTCGTTATCAGGAGTAGGAAGCTGAACAGGTGTTTGTATTACTTCTTCTGCTGTTATATCAATAGTCTCATTCTCTTCAGTAAATTCATTCATAGGTTTGAACTTTACACTAATACGGCAACTAAAATCCCTATTTTGTTTGATTTCTTTTTCTTCTTGGTAATGAACACCAGCCTTTACAGATGTAAATAACATTTTTAATTCTGCATTTACATCAAGGATTTCATTTCTATCCAATGTTTGTGTCTGAGAAGAAGAAAGTACTTCATCATGAGAAAGGAAATTTCCATTCAATCGTTGTTGTGCTAATCGTTGCCAAGAAAATTCACTAGGAAACCACACTACATCCTTAGGAATATAAGGTCTTTTTTCAGGATCAAAAGTCTGAGTTCGCTCCATTTTTAGATAGTCACGTAGAGAAGAGTTCATAAGACTATCATAGTCTACCCCAACTTTCCCTCCTGCAATTTTTGTCTTTGCTTCAGCTTCTGCTTTAAGGTTAGAATGATTATTTTCTTCCTTATTTTCTTCTTTTATAGTTTCAAAAGTTATAGATGTCGCACCCAAGCATTGAAGGATATAGAAAAATTCATTCAATCTGTCATTAAGCAATTCATAGTCATAATTCTCTATAGGCAAATAACTATCTGTTTTATAAGGATGTGCTATATAAGTTTGATTAACTTTAGGATGATATTGAGGAAAATGTAACTCTGGTAATTTCTTTATATTTAATAAGGTAACATGTTCAGATTTAAAGAGATCATCAGTTTTAGAAATAGTAATAATTTTACGTTCATGTAAAGGCAAGTCTTTAAAATGAGTAAGATAATTATGATAATTATTTTGCTCTTCTTTACTATACTGAGAAAAAGCCTCCAAATTACCTTTATCAAGATTTTTTAGACTATCATATGCTTGTGCTGCCTTATAGAAATTATTATTTTTCTTATATATTTCAGCACTCAAAGAAAGATATTCTTTATAACAAGGAGATTTTTCATTAACTTTTATGCTTCTAAGAAATATTTGCGCCTCTTGAATATTATTCTGTGCTAAAAGTTGTTTTATTTTTTCTATTACAGAAATAGCTTGACTATTGTTTTTTATCTCTGTATGTATATAATGGAATAATTCATAAAATATAGAAGATGAAAATAGGATTTTGATATTCTCTTTTTCTTCTTCTATCTTGAATATAAGTATTGAGAATTGTTTATCATCTTTCGTGATTTTTTCTTCTTCAATTGAAACTATTTTATCCCATAAAATAGGAGGTAGTCTTTTCTTTAAGAGACTATCTTTTGCAGTTTGGAGAAGTGCATCAGAAAGTTTCATTCTTTCTTTTGACAAATCTTTTCTTAAAAATCCTCCAAAAGGTTCAAATTCAAAAATAGAAGATTCTAATTCTCTAAATTCATTTATATTATTTATCTGAAAATATATTGCAAAATCAGTTGTAACCAAAGTACAATCCTCATTTTCTGAAATAAGTAGTATATCTTGATTTTCAGGTATGGAAAAAGTTTTTATTACTTCTTCCTTTTCTTTCTTTCTTTGAAATAATTCCGTTAAGCCCAAACTTAACTAGTGCTTCTTCAATAATTTCTTTCATGATTGTATCTGTTTAAAATATTTTTATCCAATTTTATAGTCAAACATATTCAGAATACAAATAAATAGGAAAATAACTACTTTTAATTTTTCCTTTTTCAAGAATGAATTGTCATTCACACCTACTCATATCAATTTTCGTAAACCTTTTCTGATTAACTATAAAAATCACTAATTAATATTAAAAAAACCTTTTCTACTTTCTACAATTTCTTTAATTCCTTTTATATCAGGATATTGAGTATATTCATTGATATACAAAAAATTTAATTGTTCATAGATTTTATGTCTTACATTTGCTCTGATTATTATTTTACAAGCATTTTCCATAAAATATTTTTCTCTTCTTAAATCTATATCTTTATCTATCCCATGAATAGTAAAAACACCTCTTTGATGTTCCATCCTACTATTTGTAAAATTAGAAACAAAAGCAAAAGGTTTCTGAATATCATATTCATTTATATCACACCTAAATTTTTCATAAATATATTCTTGTATGAAATAAAAATCTTCCTGTTTATATGTTGATAACAAAGCTCTTCCTAATAGATAACTATCATGCATTTTAGGATGAAAATTATAATTTCTACAATTTTCTTTCAGAATTTCCCCATTAAAGTTCCATGGATTTAATACATATACAATGGCATCCTTTCTATAATTTGTAATTTTTATTTCTTCTCTTATCTCAGCTCTACTTCCAAACCTATGGCTTATTTCTATTTTTCTTATTATTCCTTTTCCTATATCAGATTTATCTCTCGAAGACTCAACTGCAAAATACAGAGCTGATAAGGGAGACAATGACCAATCCAATAAACGTGTAGGTACTTCATAATGTTGCATATCTGTCAATAAACTCACTCTATCATCATCTAAATCATAATTAAAGGAGTGTAAAGGTCCATAATGATAAAAATCTAGAACAAGTTGTTTTTCATTATAAGTCGTATCTCTCAATACTTTAGGTTGTAAAGTCCAATCCTTATTTGCTTGTCCTCTAAAGAAGAAATGTTTATTTTTGAGAGGTGCTTTCTGCTCCTTTGTCTCTTTTTCTTCCGCTTTTTTTCGATTTATTTCTGACTCATATATTTCATTTACATATGATATGTATTGCCCTATAGGATTTTTACAATCATCTATAACAAATTCTTTACCTGCTGCTATTGTTATTGGAGAATTATTCATGATTAATATTTTTTTAGTGCTTAAATTTAGGCTATAATATGTATTTTAAACCAGCCACAAAAATACAAATTTATCTTTATTTTTACACACTTTCATATGTTAAATTTTATATACGTTGATAAATTCTTTAACGCGCTAAGATACAACCATTTGAGCTGCTACCCTATTGCGGGTCGGTCTTCTTTTGGCTGCCCTATTCCTCCTCTCTAAAATACGCCTCAGGGTTATTAAGAAAAGTTTTTGTAACGATATAGTGCTCTACTTGTTCCAAGGGGGTAGCATTCATACCTGTCTCTGTGATTTCGTAAATCAAGGCTCCTGGCATGGCCATGAGTATAGGCGAGTGGGTAGCAATAATAAACTGTGAGTCTTCCCGCTTGAGGTGCTCCCTAATAAGGTAAATCAGCGATAGCTGGTGTATAGGGGAAAGGGCGCTCTCTGGCTCGTCAAAGATATAAAGTCCCTGCTTCTTCGTCCGCTCAGTGATGATATGCAAAAAGGCCTCTCCATGGGAAAAGGACGAGAGTTTCTGTCCGTAATTCCACATCATGTTCTTGTACTCTCTGGTATTGTTATTGACCGCCTCCAGCATACGAGAATGGGGCAATTCCTTAAAGTATTCATAAGCCCATGACTTAGCATAATCATCAACTTTGGCTACATAATCGCCAAAGTCCTCCGCCCGAAAGAAAAAGCCTTTGACCTTTCCCTGATTGTATAACTCTAATTGCAAGCATTCCGAAAGGCTTTCTATAGGCTCAAAGGACTCTTGCATATAGTCCAAATAGCTGTCTATACGGGGCAAACCCAATTTGTAGGCAATACTCTCTATCAGTGTGGATTTCCCTACGCCATTATCTCCTACGATAAAGGTTACTGCCTGCCCCATATCTATATGCTTGGCATAGCGTACGGCATAGGTGTTATAGGGAAAACTCTTGGTTCTCTCCGTTTCTATGTGTAGTGAGCGTATATACATAATATCGTTTTTTATCTGGGACAAAATTACAACCCCTATTGGTCAAACTGTGACCAGCTAATATTTATTTTTTGTTAAAGTTTTCTTCCTTAAAATAGCAAACAAATAGTATTTCAGTCATATAAAATATTTTCTCACAAAAATTTGTATATTTCATTGAGAACAAGTACCTTTGTGACCAATTAAACAAAAGTTCATTTCTGCAAAAAGTAACAATATAGGTTACCTTTTGCAGAAGCAGACTATCAGTAAGACATGGCAGAAAAAGGATTTTCTTATATTGATTTTATCAATCAGGTACTTTCTGTAGGAAGAATTTCATTTACCTTAGACGAAGTAATAGAAAAAAGTGGCTATGATAGAAAAATAGCACAAGTCTCTCTATCTCGCTTAATAAGTAAAGGAAAAATTCTTCTTATCAGAAGGGGATTTTATGTGATTATCACCCCTGAATTTTCTATACAAAGAAACATCCCTTACATCATGTATATTGATGATCTTATGAAGTATTTACAACGAAATTATTATGTATCTCTGTTATCTGCGGCAGCTCTCCATGGTGCTGCTCATCAACAGCCTATGCAATTTTTCGTTACCACTACTATGCCTTTTATCAGGGATATAAAGAAAGAAAAAATCCATATCTCTTTTACTATAAAAAATGGCTGGGATACCTCCTGTATTACACAACTTAAAACACGTACAGGATATGTAAATGTATCTACAGCTGAGGCCACTATACTTGACCTTGTAGAGAACTTACAGGATTTTGGATTAGGCAGAGTTATTGGTATCATTGACGAACTATCCGAAGTGGTCAATAAAAATACCTTAAAGAAAATAGCTGACTTCTATCCTACTTCAGTGGTTCAGAGAGTAGGTTATATTCTTGATGATTTGCTTGGCAGAGAGGATATAGCCAAGTGTTTGTTTGCTGTCCTTTCAAAACGAAATATATATCCACAATACCTTTCTCTATCCACTCAAAAAAATGGCTCTTTAACTGATAAGTGGAAAATTATTCCAAATGAAAAAATAGAAATAGATATATGATACCACAACGATATATCCTAGAATGGAAATCTATTGCCCCTTGGACTAATGAGGCTCAGGTTGAGCAAGATTTAGTCATTAGTCGTGCTCTTGTAGAAATGTTTTCCTCTCCATTGCTTAGTAAAACATTAGCCTTTCGTGGGGGGACTGCTTTACATAAGTTATATATACAACCACAGGCTCGCTATTCGGAAGATATTGATTTAGTACAAATAGAATCAGCTCCCATACATCCTATACTCAAAGAAATACGAGATCGCCTTTCTTTCTTAGGAATTAAGCGAACAGTCAAGCAACATATACACAATAACACTATCATCTACCGTTTTGAATCTGAGTTTCCTCCAGTGATTAATATGAGACTAAAAATAGAAATAAACACTCGTGAACATTTCAACATTTTAGGCCTCAAGCCAATCCCTTTTAAGGTTTCTAATACTTGGTATTCTGGGGAATGCAATCTCATTAGCTATGAATTAGAGGAATTGTTAGGAACAAAATTAAGGGCTTTATACCAACGTAGAAAGGGACGAGATTTATTTGATCTTTATTGGGCAATATTACATAATGATATAGACCCCTATAAAGTGCTTGAATGTTATCATAAATATATGTCTTTTGTCGTAGAACAACCTCCTACCTACAAACAATTCCTCGCTAATATGGAAGAAAAAATGAAAGACCATGAATTTCTTTCAGATATGGTTGCCATCATACGTCCTAATATAGACTATAATGCAACTCAGGCTTGGGAAAAGATTAAAACTACCCTTATAGAAAAGATTTAATTCTATATATTTCCCTTTTCTTTAAAATAGTTCATTTCTGCAAAAAGTAACAATATAGGTTACTTTTTGCAGAAATGAACTATTATTTTTTAGCGTATTTTCAATTACCTCATTTCCTTAAAATCGGATTCAGCTCCTCATCGTTATACATCTTCATTTGCTTGTATACCTTCATATATTTTCGCCCTGCGGCGATGTCGTCCAAAAGTTGATCAAGGGCTAGGGAGAGGTCTTCCCGCTGCTGGAGGAGTACTTGGAGCTTCTCTCGGCACTTAGCTATATGTTCAGCGGAGGCATCAGTGCGTTTGGTTTCCTGCTGCATATGGTAGATCTTTAAGGCTAAGATAGAGAGCCTATCCACTGCCCATGCAGGACTCTCGGTATTAATGGTTGCCCCTGCCTGTGGGGTTACGTCTTTATATTGGTGAAGGAAATAGCTGTCTATATACTCCACGGTATCGGTACGGTCTTGGTTGGAAGCATCTATTTTTCGCTTAAGCAGCAGTGCTTCCTTGGGGTCAATGTCAGGATCGCGAATGATATCCTCGTAGTGCCACTGTACCGTATCTATCCAATTTTTACGATACAATAGGTGCTCAATAGTCTTGCTATCGTACGGATTTTCAAAGGGTTGGTTCACATCATCGGCTATATGATAGCGCAGGATACTCTCCCAAAAAATGTCATAGGCTAATTTACTAAACATATTCCTTGTTTTATTTGCAAAAATATCGTTATTTTGCGTAATAAAAAAATTTATTTTTGAACAAATGATTATTCACCCTTTTGACCAAACGCCCTCCTTGTTCTCTGAGTTTGTAGCCCAGCTCAGAAGTGTTGATATCCAACAGGATAGAATGCGCTTTAGGAGAAACTTGGAACGTATAGGAGAACTCCTAAGCTACGAGATGAGCAAGACCCTCCCCTACCAAGTACAGCGGATCACCACCCCCTTGGGGGAAAAGGACATTCCTCTGATACAGGATAAAATTGTGGTATGCTCTATCCTACGTGCGGGATTGGCACTGCACCAAGGGATATTGAATTACTTTGACAAGGCCGACAATGCCTTTATCTCTGCCTACCGCAAGCATACCTCCCCTTCGGAGTTTGAGATTTTAGTAGAGTACTTAGCCTCTCCCTCCTTGCAGGACAATATCCTTATCTTGGCCGACCCTATGCTGGCTACAGGACGTTCGTTTGTCAATGTATATAACTCCCTCCAACCGCTGGGCACTCCTAAGGAAATACACCTTTTTGCCGTCATCGGCTCCAAACAAGGATTGGAGTACGTCAGCCAACATTTCCCCGAAAATGCCCACTTATGGATAGCTACCATTGACGACCATCTCAACGAAAACAGCTATATCGTCCCAGGCCTAGGTGATGCCGGTGATCTAGCTTTTGGTGAAAAAATGCAAGGATAATTTTGAAAAAACTATTCTTTTTTATAGTCTTTATAGCCTTTTTAGGGTGTCAGCTAGCGCTGGCACAGGATACGCTACGTACCAAAGTGTTCCTAAATGACTCTATAAAAGCAAAAGAGGATTCGCTATATCGGAGAATAGAACGCAAAACTCAGAAAAGTAAGATCGGCCGCCGCCTTTATGACCTTATTTTTACCTCAGGAGAATCGGTGCCTGCCACTCCTCCCCCTCCCAAACCTAAAGCACTTTCCAGTTGGATAACTTTTCAGGGAAAAATCATTCGCCGTATCGAGATTACCACCTATGACCCCTTGGGCTTTGATGAGCGGGATAGTACCCAACAACCCAACAAATGGGAGCGCTTGGGCAATCGCTTCCACAACAAGACCAAAGAGAAGGTAGTCAGACGCCTCTTGCTCTTTGACCCTTATACGCCTTTGGATTCTATCAAAATGAAAGAAACAGCCCGTGTGCTGCGTAGTCAATATCATATTCGAAGGGTGTATATACAGCCTGTGGCTACCCATAGTGCGGATTCAGTGGATATTAGGGTCAATGTCTTGGATAGCTGGAGCCTCTATGCCGATGCTATGGGCTCTCTTAACGAAGGCACAGTGCGGGTTTTCGAGCGCAATTTCTTAGGTTTGGGGCACCAACTATCGGGTAGGTATAGCCAAGAAATCCGAGGAAGTACCCGCCCTAGCTTTGGCTTTGACTATGAGATTCCTAACCTATATGCCACTACGCTCAACGCGTCCGTTGGCTACTCTATGGATTTTGACAAATATTACTACAAATATGGATCGCTCTCTCGCCCTTACTACTCTCTCTATACCCGTTGGGCGGGGGGTGCCAGTGTCTATCAACGGACTTTTGACGATACCATCCTCAAGAATGACTCTCTTTATCGTCCCGATTTCAAGGTCTCAGGTAGCAATCTCTGGGGAAGTATTTCTTTCCCAATACTCAAGCGCTATACTCCTGTCAATCGGGTAACCAATATGGTCTTTTCCTTGCGCTATTATCGAATAAACTACCTAAAAAAGCCTGATGAGTTCCTAGACCCCGAACATTTCTATTCGGATAAGAATACTTTTTTGGCTTCTTTGGGGGTAAATTACATAGGGTATGAGCAAGATAGATATATTTTCAGGCATCAGGATATAGAAGATATTCCCATAGGCAAAAGTGTTGCCCTTATTGGCGGAGTCCAAGACAATCTCGGCTATAGAACACCATATCTGGGCGGACGTTTGCGTTATGGAGACTATTTCTCCTTTGGTTATTTAGCCGCTGATGTACAATTGGGAGGCTTTCTCACCCAAGAGCGCAACAAACAAACAACCTTACGCTGGGAGTTTACCTATTTTTCCCCTTTATTCAACATTGGGCAATGGCATTTTAGACAATTTGTCAAATGGCGCTCCGTAGTGGGACTCTCCCGCAAGGACTATGTAAAGGATCGAATCTCCCTCAATGGCTCCACGGGGATTATAGGCTTCAATAGCCCTACACTTACAGGCATACACAAGTCTATACTAACCTTACAGACACAATCCTACTCGCCTTTCGCTCTGTGGGGATTCCGTGTGAGTCCTTTTCTTATGGGAGATATAGGGTTTATAGGTAATGACAACCGCAATTTGCTAAAGGATCAGGTACTGACCAAAGTTGGCATTGGCTTCTATATCACCAATGACTATATCCCTTTGGGCAATTTCCAGTTTTCTTTCATCTATATGCCACGTGTGCCTGGAGTAGGCAACCATATACAGAAATTCACCAGTATCAACAATACCGATTTCAGGCTCCCCTACTTCAATTACAATATGCCTGAGCTGATCCGCTACGAATAAAACAATAGCCCAATATCGCAAAGGACATCAGGCTATTATCACCATAAAATATGACTTAACTAATTCTCATACAACGGGTTAGGAATCTCTTCCCGACCTTGTTCCATTCTACTTTGTTTGTTTGTTTTGGCTCTTGCCACTATTTTACTAATGACATATTCTTCTTCTTTCTTTTGTCCTCTGAAAATGAGCTTCCCAGCCTTAGCTATATCACCTATATACTTTTTAATCAGCTGGTACATCTCCTTATTGGCCTGTGTATGGTGTTTGCGCTCATTCATTAGCGTATTTTGCTGTATGTTAAGCGCATCGAGCTGCTTGGTTTGCTCTACTACCTTCTCCAAGAAGCCTTCGGGCATATCAGCAATACGCTCCATATTATCGCTGTAATAAGGAATGGCATCGCGTACAGCCTTAACCACTCCTGCTATATTTTTTCCATTGATTTTGGTTACAATCACCTTGAGCAAGGAGGTATCCAGACCAGAACGCTCCGTATAATCCTTTAGGAAAGTAATGCTTCGGCGGAGTTCGTCGGCCTGTTTGTATAGTTTTGCCGTAGTTTCTTTCTGTTTTACAACGATGGCATTGGTAGAATCATTGTTTTTCAGCTTGCTTATTGCCTTTTTGAAACTCTCTAGGTATTCGGCATTCATTGTTTTGTAAATTTGAGAAAAAGAAGCCAAATCTCTTTCAAAGCTTACCGCAATAAAATCGGCTATTACTGCATAATCCTCATGTTTGATAGTGGGTGCTTTCATAAACAAATCTATTTATTAGTCTTATATGGTTCTTTCTAAGGGGGCTTTAGTTTTTATCCACAAAATATGGTGCAAAAATATATGTTTTTTTCTTATTTTACAAATTTATTTTAATTTTTTTCTTGGCTCATTGTATAAAAAAATATAAGGTAACTGAAGCAAGCATCAATTACCTTATTTCTTGTACAATCATGGAAAAAATTATTGCATATTTTTAGCCTCTATGCTTAGGGTCGCATGAGGTACAGCCTTGAGGCGTTCCTTATCTATGAGCTTTCCTGTTACACGGCATACACCATAAGTCTTGTTTTCTATACGGATAAGTGCATTTTTTAAATCACGAATGAACTTTTCCAAGCGTGTAGCCTGTGCCATATTGGATTCCTTACTCATCATTTCAGAGCCTTCTTCAAAAGCCTTGAAAGTAGGTGAAGTATCATCTACACTATTGTCAGCTCCATTGAGATAAGCATTGCGTAAGAACTCCAAATCCGCTTGGGCTTTCTCCAATTTCTCCTCTATAATCGCCTTGAACTCTTGCAAATCCTTATCGGAATAACGAACTTTTACATCCATAATATACTGGTTTTTACTTACAAATTTGTTCCTTAAAAAAAGGCATTTATACCCCTTTTTTTAAGTTCCGCAAAGATACGAAATTTTTTGGATATTTGCATACATAACACAGAGAAAACTTTCTATTTATGGTATTTTACCCAAAATTAGCCCATCTTTACTTACATCATAGGATTGACCTGCCTTAATCACTAATTAGCAGTCCCAGTTATATAGCACCTCTTCAAAATTCTTTTCTTTCAAATCCTTCTTATGAATAAAGAAGTTAGCTACCCCCATGGTTCCCCACATGATATAATCGCCATCGGAGTTCATCTGAAGGAGCAGCTCGGTAAATGGTGAGTCCTCCTCTCTGGGATCTTGTTGGGTAAAATAAGGATACCCTCCTATACGATGCTCTGTACCATCGGGGACAATGTCCCACAACAGTCGTCGAGTCTCTTCGGTCAGATCCCATATTGTTTCTATATCATCGGAAAAGGCTTCATTCCATAAGTCGGTAAAAAGGCGATCAAAATTCACATCCCATGGGGTAATTCCCTCTTCTCTGCGAATGAAAGTAAGCGCCAATTCCTTATAAGGGGTCATAGGGGTATATTCCTCGGTGAGCACGTACTGGAGCTTTACCTCGTCCAAGGAAAGACCCTCGGTAAGCTCTGGAAAATAGAGCACTCGCTTGCCTGCATTACTACAAGGGTCCTGCAAATCCAACCCATAGAGGTCATCACCGTCTATAATCCAGAACTGCAATAGTCCTTTCTTAGGATATATATTGTTCTCAGGCAACTGCTCACAGTTGATTTGTGCTACCATAAAAAAAGGATTCCCCTCGCTATCTCTGGGGATATGTCCGTTTTTAGGTACATAGGGATAACCGCCAAACTTACTATCGGTAAGGGAGAGGTTTTCTTCTTCACGCGTTTCTATAGTAATGACTTCTTTCTTAGTAGCCTCGTTTAGCTTCGCTGCTAAAGTTTTGATCTGTTCTTGAGTGGGTTCCATATACTTTATTTAACTAAAACTAAACCAGTTATATACTTCTTTCTCATCAGGGGAGATAAATAGCGAAATTGTATCGGCACTGTACTGTAAATAGTTATATCCTATTACATAGCCTAAATAGTCCTTATCATCTAAGGAAATACCATATTCTTCACAGAGATAGGATTCTGTATCCAAACGATATTCCAAATATTCGTCTAAATCCTCATAGGTTTCTTCATCTTCATCGTAAGGGGTAAGCTCATATATCTCTCGTTCGTGTCCGCTATACCCTTGTGTGTAGTGATTACCAGCGACAAACTTGCCTGTTTCTTGGTATTTATCACGAGTTACCCAATAGCTTAGTAGTGTATCCATATAAGTGGCATAATCCCCACTGATAGCTTCCCATTTCTCTAAACTCTCCTTATAGGGTGAGGGGTCATAGCTGTGTTTCACCTCACTATTGAGGTAAAGGTCTTTGTGGGCTGCATAATCTTCCTTTGCATTTTGATACCACTGAGGCAGTTCAGAAAAATTAGGCAACCAATCCATCTCTCCATCAAAACGGTATTTGTCCCCTGCTTTCTCAAAACGTACAAAGAACCAATTACAATCTGTACGCTCTGACTCATACTCTGCCAATCCACAAGCATACATGGAGATAAAATGCGCCTTGCTTTTTTGTTGCTGTTCATTCTCTATTTCTACCGTCAGTAGTGGAAAGAAAACATACTTAAACCACTCTTTAGGAGCTTCAAAAACTTCCTCTATACTTGGAAAGAGTTTTTCTACTTTTGTTACTTTTATCATACTATGTCTTATTCAAATTTTGTAAGTTATTTACTCCCTATCATCACCCTCTGTCTTTAGAAACCTTACTCATACTGACAACTATTCTCTACATCAACCACAATCCCAATTATATAACACATCGTCAAACTTACAATGGGCTAAATCTTCTCTATTGATAAAGAAGTTCGCTACTCCTGCATCCCCAAACATCACCGAATATTGTTCATTCCACTCGGATTCTATTTGCAATAATAATGTATCGTGAAAGTTATCATCTTCTCTTGGATCATATTGGGCAAAATCAGGATAACCTCCTATTTTATGTCCCGCTCCATTAGACAGATATTTGTAAAACACTTTTAGAACTTCCTCTGGTAACCCCCATAATCCTGGAAATTCTTCCGAAAAAGCAGCTTCCCATATCTTCTGCATCTCATCGTCGAAATGTACATCTGCATAAGAGATACCTTCTACTGACTTTTCAAAGCCCAATGCTAAGCTTTGGTTAGGATTAAAAGGAAGCTCAAGGGCATTTTCCCGGGTGAAAATATTATTTGTTTCTCTCTTTGAGGTACTTATCTTTGTATAAAGCTCCTTAATATATGCTATAGGAAGGCTTTCCTGTATCTCTGGAAAATAGCATATCCTCTTGGTATCATTCTGACAACGATTCTCAAAATCAGCACCATAATACTCATCGCTGGCTATCCAAAATTGCAACAATCCTTTCTTAGGATATAGACTATTTTCAGGCAGTTGCTCACAATTGATTTGTGCCAACATAAAGAGTGGCTCGCCCTGAGAGGTAGTAGGTAATGTGCCCCCCTTGGGTATATAGGGAAGCCCTCCCAACTTACTATCTGTAAGAGCCAGATTTTCACCCACTGAAAGGGTAATGTGTATTACCTCTCGTGCCGTCTCTACATTAAGCGAATCCGCCAATTGTTTGATTTGTTCTTCTGTAAATGTCATGGCCTAAAAAATAGTTGTCAAATCAATTTGTAACTGAGGAAATTTCTCAGGGGCTACTATATCACCCGCAAAGAGCGGAAGCTGGGGTACATATCTGCCCTCTCTAAGTAGATATATATCCAATTCTTTTTCTTCAGGACGTATCACCCAATATTCAGACACTTGAGCCTCTTGGTAAATCTCCATTTTCTTACGGAGTTCCTTCTCGGCATTGCTGGGCGAGATGATCTCCACTACCCAATCAGGAGCTCCATTACAACGCTTGCCGTCCTTGAGCTTCTCAGGATCACAGACGACACACAAGTCGGGTTGTAGTACTGTGTTCTCCTTTCCGTCAGAAGAGGTCAAAACCACATCAAAAGGGGCTACAAAAAGCTCACATACCTTTCCTTCAAGGTAGTTATCTATCTGAGTAGAGAGCTTTCTTGAGATCCGCTGATGCGCTACTGAAGCCCCTGACATCCTAAAAATCCGTCCCCGAAGCAGCTCTACTCGTTCCTCAAACTTCCACAACAGATAGTCTGCATAAGTGTAGAGACCATTGATAAGGTCTAACTGATTTATATTGGTAATTTCCATACATTTAATATTTAGTAGGGAATTGATATTCTTTCAATAGTTTTTCTACTTTGGGTTACTTTTATCATGTTATTTCATTTGAAATACTCTATTTTTCGCTCTACATAGAGAATAGGTATACCCTGTTCATAGTTAATGAGCTTGATCCAGTTTCCTTGTTTGTCATTTGTATAATGAAAAGTACTAAGTTTGTTAGAAGAAAAGGTCAAATGCTCAATTAAGCGACCATCTGAAGAGAATTTATTCAAAAAACCATTTTTCTCATTGCCATTTATCACAATATACTCCTCACTTAGTTTCTTATTCTTATCATAAATGTATTTAGAATCCCATATCGCATTTCCCACTCCTTGGAATAGGGAACATATCAGCTGATTTTCAGAATTGTACTGATAGAGTGCACGAGCACTTAGTTTCTCATTTCGGTAAGTATCTTTGCTGACAAGCTTTTTGTCCTTATAGGTATAGACTTCCTTAGCACTTGGAAATTTATCTACATCTATATAGTTACATTCTATAAGCTGTCTATCAGCATTATAGCTATATTTACAAGTTACCCCTCCTTCCCCTTCTATCTGTATTGAGAAGCTCTTCTGTTTTCTCTCCATCAGTGTTGTATCTGTAGGAATCTCTTACAACTAATTGGTCTCGTACAAAAGTTGATTTGTCAATAAGCTGATTTTTCGTATCGTAAGTATATACTATCTTCTGGTGCAGTGTTGTGTCGAACAAACGTTTCTCTACTAAAAAACCATTGGAATTATAGGTAATTACCGAAGGTACAATATCTATCAAAAAGGCAGCAAAAAAGGCAACAGCCCCCATTCTCTGTATCAGGTGCATCTGCTCTATTTTCTCAGACGAATAAAACCCCATAGAGAAAGGATCTCCCTTGGTTATTTTTCCATCTTTCTCTATAGTAAAATAGAATGATGTTTCTACCGATTTTACCCTACCTTTCAGCCCCATCTTTGCCCAATCAGTAGTTGCTGACTGTGCATAACTACACATATAAGGTACTAATAACAATATGAATATGTGAAAAAACTTCTTCATCCCTCAAATTGTTTTTATCTTGTTCCTTAAAAAGTTACCTTAACTCGTTCAATTTACTTTCTTATAGATCATTTTCGTGAGGTCACGAAAATGATCACCAATACTGATAATCAACATCTTGTTTCTAAGACTAATTGACCAATATCATTTTCGTGAGGTCACGAAAATGATAACTATAATCCAAATCAAGCCTTTTCCACCACTATCTTAGTCACAATATCATCAAAGGCGACTTCTTCTCCTTGGAGGGTGTCGGCAAAGAGGATTTCGTTGGCTAAGGTCTCGGCTTTGATATAGGCTTCATTGGCACGAACAGCCTTCTCAAGCGTGTCTTGCTGTTGCAAAAGAATACGAATCCTATCGGTTACCTCAAGACCTGTATCTTTGCGAAGGTTCTGGATACGGTTGACCAATTCGCGGGCAATACCTTCTGCGCGCAACTCATCGGTAATAGTAGCGTCCAAGGCTACTACTAAGCCCGTAGAGGAGCTAGCCACAAGCCAACCTTCTATATCCTGAGAGGTGATTTCTACATCGTCCAAGGTAAGAGTAAGTTTTTCTCCATCAAGAGTGATTTCTTTAGTACCTTGGCGTTCAAAGGCTTGTATATCTTGTTGGGTAAAGCCGTTAATCACTGCGGCTATATCCTTCATCTGCTTACCGTACTTAGGCCCTAATGTGCGGAAGTTAGGTTTGATTTGTTTTACCAAAATACCTGAAGCATCATCGATAAACTCTATTTCCTTTACATTCACCTCGTGCTTGATGAGGTTGGCCACCGCCAATATCTCTGCCTTTTCGGCTTCACTAAGGGTAGGAATGAGTATTTTCTGTAGGGGTTGGCGTACCTTGATCATCTCTTTCTTACGCAGAGAAAGCACCAAAGAGGAGATATTTTGCGCCTTCTCCATCTTGCTTTCTAAGGCCTTATCTATATATTGTGTCTTGCTCTCTGGGTAATCAGTCAGGTGTACTGATTCGGCCTTGTCCTTGCCTGTTACCCCATTAAGATCTCGGTAGAGTCTGTCCATAAAGAAAGGTGCCACTGGAGCGGAGAGCTTAGCCACTACTTCCAAACAGGTATAGAGGGTTTGGTAAGCGGATATTTTATCTTCCTCGTATTCTCCTTTCCAAAAACGACGACGGCAAAGACGTACATACCAGTTACTTAGGTTCTCTTGTACAAAGTCAGAGATAAGTCGAGTAGCACGAGTAGGCTCGTAATCTAGGAAAGCTTCTTTAACCTTGGCAATAAGGGTATTGAGCTCGGAGAGAATCCAGCGGTCTATCTCTGGTCGTTTTTCCAAAGGCACTTCCGCCTCAGCATAGGTAAAGCCGTCTAAGTTGGCATAGAGAGCAAAGAAAGAATAGGTATTGTAAAGCGTACCGAAGAACTTGCGGCGTACTTCCTCTATCCCATCTACGTCAAACTTGAGGTTGTCCCAAGGGTTGGCGTTGGAGATCATATACCAGCGAGTAGCATCGGCTCCATACTTGGCCAAGGTCTCAAACGGATCTACCGCATTGCCCAAGCGCTTGGACATCTTTTGTCCATTTTTGTCCAATACCAAACCATTGGACATCACATTTTTATAAGAGATGGTATCAAATACCGCTGTAGCAATCGCATGTAGGGTATAGAACCAACCGCGAGTTTGGTCAACCCCTTCGGCAATAAAGTCAGCAGGGAAAGCCTTGCCCTTGTCTATAAGGTCTTTGTTTTCAAAAGGATAATGTACCTGTGCATAAGGCATAGACCCTGAGTCAAACCATACGTCTATTAGGTCACTTTCACGCTTCATGGGCTTGCCTGAGTCGGAAACCAATATGATCTCATCTACTATGTTCTTATGCAGGTCTATCTGGTCGTAATTGGCCTCGGACATATCCCCTACTTTGAAATCCTTAAACGGATTTTCTTTCATCACACCGGCCGCTACCGCCTTGTTGATTTCTGCAACCAACTCTTCCACCGAGCCGATAACTTTTTCTTCCTTGGCATCCTCGGTACGCCAAATAGGCAGCGGAATTCCCCAATAGCGAGAACGGGAAAGGTTCCAGTCATTGATATTCTCCAACCAATTGGCAAAACGCCCTTCTCCTGTAGCCTTAGGTTTCCAGTTAATCTCTTGATTGAGTGCCACCAAGCGATCTCTTACTGCGGTCATCTTAACGAACCATGAGTCCAACGGATAGTAAAGCACAGGGGTATCTGTACGCCAGCAGTGAGGATAGCTATGGACATATTTTTCTACCTTAAAGGCCTTGTTTTCTGTCTTGAGCAATATAGCCAGCTCCACATCCCATGATTTTTCGGGTGCCTCGCCACTCTTGTAATATTCATTCTTGATATATTTTCCCGCAAAAAGGGCTGGCACCTTGTCTCCTTTGAGAAAACGCCCTTGCAAATCCACCAAAGGTACTAAATTGTCATTCTCATCTTTGACCAACATGGGCGGAATGCCATTTTCTTTCCCTACACGGGCGTCATCTGCCCCGAAGGTAGGCGCTATATGCACGATCCCTGTACCGTCCTCTGTAGTTACAAAGTCACCTGGAATCACTCTAAAGGCTTTTTCTGGGTTTTCTTCAGGGAGAAACCAAGGAATAAGTTGCTCATAGGTAGTACCCACAAGGTCTGCTCCCTTACACTCGGCCAGAACCTCATAAGGCACCTTCTTGCGATTTTCATCATTGGCATAAGCGGTAAAATCTGCCTCCTCTGAAGTTTTGAAAAACTTTGCTCCAAACTGCTTTTCTACCAATTCCTTAGCCAACACTACTTGTATCGGTTCAAAAGTATATTGGTTAAAGGTACGCACCAAGACATAGTCAATATTTTTACCCACTGCCAAGGCGGTATTGGATGGCAAAGTCCAAGGGGTAGTCGTCCAAGCCAATATATACACAGTACCCTCAGCAGAACCAAGTTCCACCTTTGCTTTAGGAGAGAAATCTTTTACCTTGAACTGAGCGGTAATGGTCGTATCACTTACATCGCGATAGCAACCAGGTTGGTTCAGCTCATGGGAGGAAAGCCCTGTCCCTGCCTTAGGCGAATAGGGCTGTATGGTATAGCCCTTATAGAGCAAACCTTTGTTATACAATTGCTTAAGAAGCCACCATACCGTTTCCATATATTTGGGCTTATAGGTGATGTAAGGATCGTCCAAATCCACCCAATAGCCTATCTTTTCGGTAAGGTCGTTCCATATATTGGTATAGCGCATCACCGCTTCCTTACAGGCTTTATTATAATCGGCTACAGAGATTTTTTTACCAATGTCATCCTTGGTAATGCCTAATTCCTTTTCTACCCCCAACTCCACTGGCAAGCCATGGGTATCCCAACCTGCTTTGCGGAATACCTGTGCCCCCAATTGGGTATGGAAACGACAGAAAATGTCCTTTAGCGAACGTGCCATTACGTGATGAATACCAGGCAATCCATTAGCAGAAGGCGGCCCTTCATAGAAGATAAAAGGCTCCTTCCCATTGCGGAAATCTATACTTTTCTGAAATATAGCGTTATCTTTCCAGAATTGCAATATCTCTTCGGCTATTCGGGTCAGTTCTAAGGCTTTGTACTCTGTAAATTTCATTTTTTTAATTTTTAAAGTTAAGAATATTATAGAAAAAGTTTTGAATGCTGAGTTTCAAATTTTGAGTTTAGTTATTATTCATTTTTCATTTTTCACTTTTCACTAATAAAAGAGCAAAGATATAACATTTAATTACAAAAATCAAATATTTTCCCATATTTTTTTATTTGTATATTTTTTTCATATGGGTATCACAATTTGATAACCTCTTAGAACTACCTTTGCCCCATCGAAAAAAAACAGATAGCCATGAGAAATCAACCCACCATGCGCGCACTGCTGCAAAGAGAGATTGCCCAACAGGAGCGTTATATCAAGGAAAAACTAATCTCCTTGCTTGTTCCCTTCAAGAAGTCCCTACATTTTAGGGTCAGCAAGGCCTATACCACTTTCTCAGTAAAACTCAAAAAGCCACTCTCTACCAAAGAGTTATTGAGAATAGAACAAGCCTTTCCCCTTGGCTATATGGTGCGCTCCGATAGTTTTCTGGGAGAGATGACACAACACCAGTTTATAGAAATCCGTATGCCCAACCAGAGTAGCCATTTCTTTCACCTACGGGAATTACTATCTTATTTCTGCTTTAGAAAGACTAAAGGAATACTCC
Organism: Capnocytophaga sp. CM59; assembly: GCF_000293175.1. Classification (NCBI taxonomy): domain Bacteria; kingdom Pseudomonadati; phylum Bacteroidota; class Flavobacteriia; order Flavobacteriales; family Flavobacteriaceae; genus Capnocytophaga; species Capnocytophaga sp. CM59. The sequence goes on along the minus strand of NZ_ALNN01000016.1, from coordinate 42,959 downwards.
CTATTGTCTTAGGCTTAGATGATCGTGATTTGTATGCTATAGACTTAGCAACCTCCAAGCATATCGCCATAGAGAGTGATCTGCCTTCCTATCGCTACAAACTCCAACAGCTGTTCCTGCACTCGCTACTGACCTCCAACAACCACAAGCGGGTACAGATCGCTTGGATAGAGGAGCCTCTTGAGCACCCTGAGCTACGCTCCCGTATTGCTCCCTTTATGCTTACTGAGGCCAACCAAGCTGAGGAAGTACTCCCCTTAATAGTAGCTGAAAATGAAAAACGCAAGGCAGAAAATACCTTTGAGACCCGCTGGATCATCTTCGTTAGCGATGCCTATGCTTCCTATCACCAGCACAAGGACTTATTCAATGCCTTAGAAGACTCTCAGGCGCAGGGTATCCACCTGATAGGCACCTCCGAGTGTTTGGACAAGGATACCATGACAGTAAAGGACATTATGGAGTATAACAGCCTTTTCTCCCCTTCCCTATGGATAGATACCGAAGGACGTTTGCACCATGAGCGCAGCATTATACAGCTGCCTTTCTTTACCGAAGAGACAGTAATTCCTTTTGAATTTTACCAATTGTTAGACAAACGTATCAACGAAATCTTAGGGAGAACAGAGATAGATCTACTCGGCAAGTCTATGGATTTCCAGCAGGTACAAAGAACCCTCTCTTCTGAAATAAACAGATACCACTTGTGCAGCAGTGATGGTCGTATAACGCTATCCCTAAGTGCTATTCGCTCCACACTTGATCACATGCATCAAAAACTTTTTTATGATATGATAGAACGCTTGAGTAAAAATATCTACTATTCTGTAGGAGAAACCCCTGAAAAGTTAACCCATCTAAAGGAACTACGCATAGAGCCTGAAAGTGGGCAAGTACTTATCAATGATAAGGTAGCCTATACCTCTACTTCCGAGGGAGGTTTAGTTCCCCTCATCGTCCAGTCCATTTATGACCTTACCTTACATGCTGTCCCACAAACTGTTACAGCCTTAGACCAACTGGATGAGGCGACCTATCCACAGCTACACCTTGTCACAGAAGCTCTGCAAAGAGGTGAAGCCTACAAAGAGATTGCCCCACGGACAACCCCCATCGCCCTCCTCTCAGAGATAGAGGACATCCTCTCAAAAGCAAAGTTTCAATTGGCGAGCAAAAAGGAAGTGGGAGAAGACACAAGCCCAATACATAAGAATAAGCATATATTAGAAGGTATTGATGAGCTTCCCAATAAAGATTTTGCCTTCAAATTACTCGAATTCATGAGAGATTATGGCCTATTAGAGAATAATCTTATAACCCTTACCGATGTTCAAGCTTGTAAGAACTTAGGGCACACCTTCCCTATCTTACTAGAAGCAGATGGGGAGAATAGTAGCAAAGATAATAGTGGAAGAGACCGATATTATCCCAATGATCTTTTTACATACAATGGTAAAGAATATTATGTTACTAATGATTGGTATGAGAGAACAATAGAAAAATCCAGCAATAGAGATAACCGAACTAGATTCTTAGAATGGATTAAATCTTTGCTCAACAAACAATAAAATTTATTTGTATATATAAAAATATTTTCGTAATTTCGCAATCTGAAATTTTAAAATTATAGTTTATGAATATTTTAGAAAAAGAACAAGAGTTCAAAGAATGGCTAGAACAAGGTCATTATGAAAAAGGAACCATTGGAAGCCGTATTGCTAATTGTAAAACAGTCAATAATAAGTATGACCTCTACCAATATTTTAAAGAGGGAAATACTCAAGAAATATATAGGTTATTCACCTATTCTACCGATGATATGGATAGCGGCTTGAAGCCTCTGCATGCAATTCCTATCAATGGTAACCCTCGTACAGGTACAAGTACCTACAAGTCTGCTATAAAATTATATTTCACTTTCTTAGATGAATATGCTGAAGAACATGGAGAAAAAGTCCAAAAGAAATTTGGGAATATATTCATGGAGGAAGAATTCAAGAAGTTCTTACCAGCAAACGGTGTCTCTGTTGATAGTATAAGTAGTTACTTGAACTATATCAAAAATGCTGATCGCCTGCTTGAGTATAAGGTGTTCCCTATTGTAGAGAAGCTTTTTCAAACACAAGATACTGAAGGCTTAGAAATATTAAAAGAAAAAGGTATAAATTATTTAGACAATATAGATAAGGGTTCGAAAATCATTAGAAATTACAAATCAGGATTTAATAAATATCTTGATTTTATAGAAAGTGTTATTGTTAATGTTTTAGAAGTAACTCCAGATTCTAATATTGAAGACACTGTTGATGAACTTATTGATGAAACTATCGATGATGTTACTACTGAAGTAAAAGATAAATATTCTCATGAGGATATCCGTGAAAATTTCTTTTTTAGATTAATTAGTCAGAATCGTTTCAATAAAAGTAGTGATTTTTTCTTCCCTATTCGATTTATTCAACAATATTTTTACAAAACAGATGACAAGAAATACTTTGATAATATCATTAATCAACAAATTGACCATATCCGCTTCTTTTATGCTAAGGATCAATGGGATGAGATAAAACATCTCAAAGAACTAAGTATAGCTGATGATGGTAGCCTACTAATTAATGGCAAAGCTCTTTTCTCTGAAGATTTTCAAAATAATAGAACCTTTGTTCCTTTTAAGATATCTAAGCTTTCAGAGATAGCTATCGACCACAAAGAATCTATGGATAGTATCCTTAATAATCTAAAAGGTGAAAATTATTCTGAATTAGTAAAAATAACAAACTCTTTAAAGAAAGGACTCCACAAAAAAACTTATAAAAAACTTGCAGCAAGAGGTACAAAACTATCTAATGATGTGGAATTTAGAAATAGTATTGACAAAACAGAACTTAAAAGAGAATTTGAGTATATTATAGGTAAAATGGAATTGCAACTAATGCAAAATACCCATAATAACTACAAACGTAATAAAGTTTAATTCAATCTTTTTTCATTTGTAAATTTATACGCCTCTATGGTATCCTCACTGTAGAGGCGTAATTTATTGCGTCTTAATACTTTTCACTCTTCACTTTTCTCTCTTCACTTTTTTATTCCTCTTTATCGCTTCTTCCCAGTACTTGACAAACTTCTCTCTTAGGTGCTGAGGTTCTACGATGGTCAGTGACCAACTGCGCTTCATCAGCTCCATAACGAGGTCAAGGGTAGGCTTGATATACAGTTCAAAGGTGATTCGGGTATCAGTCTTATGCACTACCCTCTGAGAGGGGTGTATGGGCGAGGCCATAAGATAGTTGCCATCACGATGGTCAAATTCTAAGACTAGCCGCTCGGCCTGCTCATCGGTGAACATACCAAAGGCATCACGATAGGGGGTTACAAAATCTAATTGCTTGTTAGGAGAGAAAAACTCCCCCTCCTCTATACTCCTGATACGCTCCAAGGCAAAGGACTTAAAGGGTATTTCAGGGCGGGCTACATCTACCGCCAAGAGGTACCACTTGTAATCCTTATGCTTGAGCTTATAAGGTTGCACGGTATAGGTCTTGGTTTGCTCATCACGATAGTCATAGTAGGTAAGTTGTAGCTGGTAATGCTCCTCTATAGCGTGCATACAATCAGGTAGGTGTTCTGCTCCTGTGTTTCTACGAGGCTCTGGAATCACATACATAGGCAATAGTCCATCCTTATTTTGGGCAGTCAGCAGCATATAAGCGGTCAAAAGGTCATCTATAAGCTCGCTCCCCTCTTCATTAAAGAAATAACCGTTTTCCTTATTGCGCTCTATCTCACAACCTTTGTCCTCAAGTGCTTCCCTATCTCGGTGAAATAACTGCTTATCATAGCGATATTTGCGTTCCTTATTGTCCTCTCTTTCTTTGACATAAGGGGACATCGCTTTAGCTATTTCTTGGAATTTGGGAAACTCTCCCTTTCGGTTACAATTGCGAACATATCGCAATAGGGCAAACTCTCTTATGATTTTCTCCATGATTTTACTTGTATTACTGTTTTTTTTCTTATTTTTGCACTCATTATGGAAGCCATTTTATACAAATACTTACCTTCTGAGGCGGTAGTACCTTGTTTTGAACTGATTAAGAACTTAGGGATCTACCTCAAGATCGTCAATGAGCGACAGAGTAGGCATGGGGATTACCAATGCCTGCCCAACGGACAGCATAAGATTACAATCAATGCCAATCTGAACAAATATCGCTTTCTGATGACCCTCATCCACGAGATTGCGCACTTAGTGGCTATTGAGAAGTATGGCAAGCAAATAAAACCTCATGGCAACGAATGGAAAACTACCTACCAAGCCCTCATGAAGCCTTTTTTGCGAGTTGAGATCTTCCCTGCTGAACTACTTTCCTACCTTATCATTCACTTCCAAAACCCTTCTGCCAGTAGTGATACCGATGTACACCTAACGCTGGCTATGCGACAATATGACAATGGGGAGCGTACAAAATATTATGTTTTTGAACTCCCCACTGATAGTCTTTTCCGCACCGATGACGGACGTGTATTTAGAAAAGGCAATAAGAAAATCAAGCGCTATGAGTGTTTGGAACTGGCCACTGGCAAGCGCTTTGTCATTCAGCCACATGCCTTAGTAGAGCTAGTCACTCCTTCTTAACCTTTTGATTTATATAGCTTTACATCTTTCTTTTAGCCAAGCCTGTTGCTCCTTACCTACCAAAGGGCTAAGGGTTTTCTCTACCCATTGGTTGTAGTTATTGAGCCATTGGCGTTCCTCCTCTGTAAGCATATCCACTATAACCGCACGGGTATCCAATGGGCAAAGGGTAAGGGTCTCTAAACGGTAGAAATCGCCAAACTCATTAGAGCTGTGTTTCTGTACCGCAACGAGGTTTTCTATACGAATACCATAGCGACCTTCACAGTAGATACCAGGCTCATTAGAACAAACCATATGTTCAAGCATAGGCACATCTCTCATCTCCTTACGAATGCTCTGTGGCCCTTCGTGTACGCATAGGTAGCTACCTACCCCATGGCCTGTACCATGTCCATAATCACGCTGATTCTTCCAGAGAATAGCACGGGTGATGGAATCAAGCTGTACCCCACGAGTACCCGCTGGGAATATAGTGGTACTTAGGGTGATCATCGCCTTCATCACAAGGGTATAATCACGCTTAAAGTCTTCTGAAAATTCCCCAAGAGGAATCACACGAGTAATATCGGTAGTGCCTTCTATATAGTGGGCACCAGAGTCTATCAGTACGGTTCCCTTGGCATGCATAGGCACTTCGGGATTGGTAGCGGCATGGTAATGCACTATTGCTCCATTGCCCTCATAACCTATGATCTTACCGAAGCTATTGGCCAAGAACCCTTGTTCGGCGCGGAACTTGTCCATGATATCTCCCAAAGAGTGCTCGGTAAGTGGGGTCTTTCCTATGTTGTTTTCGAGCCAATAGAAGAAATTGACCAAGGCTACCCCATCCTTTACCATGGCTTTGCGGAAACCTTCTAATTCGGTCTCGTTCTTCACTGCCTTGAGTAGTTGTACAGGCGAAGGAGCAATATGCAGGGTATTGTGCTCACCTACTGTATTATAGATAGTTTGGTTGGCATCGGGGGAGAGCAAGATGGTTTCTCCTTTGAGTTTTTGTAATTCCTTAAAGTAATCATGGTAATCCTTAAGCTCAATATGTTGCTCTTTGAGGTAAGCCTTTACCGAATCATCGCACTGCTTAGTATCTACAAAAAGGGTAGCACTCTTAGGGGTAATGCAGAGGTAAGCCAAGAAAACAGGGTTGAAATTCACATCATTACCACGGAGGTTGGTCACCCAAGCAATATCATCAAGAGCGGTAACAAGGAAGTGGGTAACCCCTTTCTCTGCCATAATACCCCTGAGGGTTGCTAACTTATCCGAAGTTGAGCGACCTGTATATTTTTCAGCACGTACATAGATAGGCTTTCTATCGTCCTTAGGGCGGTCTTTCCATATCTTCTCAATCAAGGGCTTATCTACCAAGGTAATTCTCTTTCTCTTGAGTGTATCGCTGAGTAAGTTCCATGTATTGTGAGGCGTACAAAGGCCGTTGCAGCCTACTTTTGCCCCTTGGGGAAGTTCGTTTAAGAGCCATTCTTGGCTAAGGGGAGCATCCTTGGTGCCTTCTATGAAGAAATCTACACCTGTACCTGTAAGCTCGTTCTTAGCTTGTACTAAGTAACGGCCATCTGTCCATAATACAGCCTTGTCATGTGTGATGAATATGTAGCCTGCTGAGCTATCAAAACTGGAAATCCATTTCCTTTCCTCCCAATAAGGGGTGAAATACTCACTCATGTGAGGGTCTGCATTGAAAACCACAAAAGCATCCAAGCCATTGGCTTTCATCTCATTACGTAGTAATGATAATTTTTCTTTTGTTGTCATTATCTTTATATTTTTAGAATATGTTTTGCAAAAATACTTCCGTTGCCCCCATGCCATAACGCATATAGTCAGCCTCCTGATAACTTAGGTCATAGCGGGAGAAAAGTGTCTCTAACTCGGCCTTAAGTACGCCCTCCCCTACGCCGTGTATAAAGACGATACTAGGAACTCCCTTCTCTATGGCATATTCTATACAGCGCTGGGCTTCTTCCAGTTGGGTATTGAGCATATCAAAATTGGTCATGCCATGGGTATGGGCAACCAATTTCTCTATATGCAAGTCTATTTCCATATGGTGAGTAGGCTTTTTTTTCGTTTTTTGTCCCTTGGGTGCCGTGTTTTTCTTCTTTTTTTCCTCCTTAGGCTCCACATACATGGCTCTATGATAGGGAACAGAAGCGTTCAGGTCTGTTTTGACCAATTCCGAAGGGGCAAAAGTAAGACTAATCCCCTGGGAGGTCTCTATACACACCCCTTTGGGGGTAATTTTGGTAACTACCCCTGAGATAAGTTCGTCTATCACTTCTACTTTGTCCCCTACTGAAAACATGTTTGTTCTACGTTTTGATGTGCAAAGATACGAATTTAATAGCTAAAAATCAATGATTCTTGGCTATTTTTTTACCTTCGAAAAAGAATTTTAGTTTTCATTTTCCGAAAAAATCCGTACCTTTGCAGCACTTATCTAAACTAAATTCATTATGATTAAGAAATTTTCCCTACTGCTAGTACTTGCCCTTTGCCTCCCTTCTTGTAGTAAAGAACCTCAGGCAGAGCAATTAGAGAAAGCTACCCAAGAAGCCGAAGCCACAGACCAGCAATATAAAACCAAAGACTTCGTGTGGCAAGGCCTAAACAAATACTACTTGTGGCAAGAGCAGGTAGCTGACCTCTCCGATACACGTTTTGAAAAATCTGTCTCTTATACCAATGCTACTAGTAAGAACTATGTAGACTATCTTAAGAACTTTAGCTCGCCCGAAGTGCTGTTCAAGCAGCTACTTTCTCCCGAAGACAGATTCAGCTTTATTGTAAAGGATATAGACGAACTGGAAAACTCCTTCCAAGGGATCTCCCTCTCCACAGGTATGGACTATGCCTTAGCCCGAATAGAGACAGGCGGAGTCATAGGCTATGTACGCTATGTACTCCCCAGCTCCGATGCTGAAAAACAAGGCGTGAAGCGAGGGGATTTCTTTGATTCAGTAGATGGGGAAAAACTTACCCTTAACAATTACCAAAAATTGCTCTTTAACCAAAACCCCTCACTGACCTTTGGCTTCTTCAAAGTGGTTGACAAACAGATAGTTCCTACCGAGAGCAAGACCCTTTCCCAGCTTCCACTTCAGGAAAACCCTATACTGCTCCACAAGACCCTCAGCCGCAATGGCAAAAAGATAGGTTACCTTGTGTATAACTCCTTTGTGAGTAAGTATGACAAAGAACTCAATGAGGCCTTTGCCCAATTCAAAGCCGATGGGGTGAGCGACTTGGTACTTGACTTGCGCTACAACAGTGGCGGAAGCGTACAAACGGCTATCTATCTAGCCAGTATGATCAAGGGTACTGATACCCACAAAGTATTTGTAAAACAGGCCTCTAATAAGAAAATGGCCAACTATTGGAACCGTGAATACAACTTTGAAAACAATATATCGGGCACCCCTATCCAAGCGCTAAACTTGCCTAAGGTATATATACTCACTTCCAAGCGCACCGCTTCGGCTTCGGAGCTGATTATCAATGGACTGAAACCTTACCTGACTGTTGTACAGATTGGAGATAAGACGGTAGGGAAAAACCTTGCCTCTATCACCCTGAAGGACAAGACCCAAGGCAGTAAGTGGGCTATGCAACCCATCGTGCTCCGCTCGGAGAATGCCGCTGGTTTTGGGCACTATGAGACAGGCTTATTACCTGATTTTGAAATCAAAGAAGATGTCCGAAACTTAGGTGTCTTGGGTGATGAGAATGAACCGCTCTTAGCTAAGGCTTTGGAACTCATCACAGGGGTTCCTCCTCAGAGTGCTTCCCTTAGAGGGGCAGGAGTAAGGCGTGTAGCCAATAGACTTTCCATGGACGAGTTCGACCACTGCCGAAGCCTATCCCCTACTAATAACCGTATGTATATAGATAATCCTACTGAATAATGAATACAGAAATCCCTTGGCAGACAGCCAAACAATACGAAGATATTACCTACAAGAAGTGTAATGGGGTCGCTCGTATTGCCTTCAACCGACCAGAGGTGAGAAATGCTTTCCGCCCTCGTACTACCTCAGAACTCATTGATGCACTGCGCGATGCCACCGAAGACACCTCCGTTGGTTGTGTACTCATCTCTGCTGAAGGCCCCTCGCCCAAGGATGGGGTATGGTCATTCTGTAGTGGAGGTGACCAGCGCGTACGTGGCAAGCAGGGGTACGTAGGTGATGATGGTGCTCATAGGCTCAATATACTAGAAGCTCAACGCCTGATCCGCTTTATGCCCAAGGTTGTCATCGCCGTAGTACCTGGCTGGGCAGTAGGGGGAGGCCATAGCTTACATGTGGTATGCGACATGACCTTAGCCAGCCGAGAACATGCCATCTTTAAGCAAACCGATACCGATGTAGCCAGCTTTGATGCCGGTTATGGTTCTGCCTATCTGGCCAAAATGGTAGGACAGAAAAAAGCCCGCGAAATCTTCTTCTTGGGGCGCAACTACTCCGCTCAAGAGGCTTTTGAGATGGGTATGGTCAATGCCGTAATCCCTCACGATGAGCTAGAAAGCACCGCTTATGAGTGGGCACAAGAGATCTTGCGTAAGTCCCCTACAGCTATCAAAATGGCCAAATACGCCATGAACCTTACCGACGATGGTATGGTAGGCCAGCAAATCTTCGCGGGCGAAGCCACTCGCCTGGCTTATATGACCGACGAAGCCAAGGAAGGACGCGATGCCTTCCTTGAGAAACGCAAGCCTAATTTTGAGAAAAAGTGGATTCCTAATTAGGATTCTTCCTCTATTTCCACCTCTGGATATAAGAAATTGTTGTAAGGGAAACGCGTAATGTGTATTTCCCTTACTTTTTTATATACTTTCTCTCTGAATTCCTGTATATTTTCCTTATTCACCGCTGAAATAAAGATAGCATCTCCATTCATACGGTTCATCCATGTTTGTTTCCACTCCTCAAGGGTAAAGTGTCGGGAGGTCTTCTCGGTCATCAGGTCATCTTGGTCTATGGTTTGGTGAGTATAAGCATCTATTTTGTTGAAGACCATGATAGTAGGCTTATTGATACTTTGTATTTCGCCCAATATCTGATTGACCGATGCGATATGCTCTTCAAAATTGGGGTGAGAAATATCCACCACATGTAGCAGCAAGTCGGCATCCCTGACCTCGTCCAAGGTACTCTTGAACGATTCTATAAGCTGGGTAGGGAGCTTTCGGATAAAGCCTACTGTATCACTTAGCAAAAAGGGTAGGTTTCCAATAACCACCTTGCGCACGGTAGTGTCCAAGGTCGCAAAGAGCTTGTTTTCAGCAAATACCTCACTCTTGCTGATAAGGTTCATCAGGGTAGATTTCCCCACATTGGTATAACCAATAAGAGCCACTCTCACCAAGGCACCTCGATTGCTACGCTGGGTAGCCATTTGCCTATCTATGGTTTCTAACTTCTTCTTGAGCAGGGCAATACGATCACGGACGATACGTCGGTCTGTCTCTATCTCCGTCTCCCCAGGACCACGCATCCCTATACCCCCACGCTGGCGCTCTAAGTGTGTCCAAAGTCCTGTAAGGCGCGGCAAAAGGTACTGATACTGCGCTAGCTCCACCTGTGTACGGGCATAGCTTGTTTGGGCACGCTGGGCAAAGATGTCCAAGATGAGCGTTGTCCTATCCAATATTTTGATTCTTAGGATTTTTTCTATATTGTTCTGCTGGGCGGGTGTCAGCTCGTCATCAAAGATAACGGTACCTATTTCGTTTTCTTCTACGAACTGGGTGAGTTCCTCCATCTTCCCTGTGCCAATAAAGGTTTTAGGGTTGGGGGTATCAAGGCGCTGGGTAAAGCGCTTAATCACCTCTCCACCGGCCGTATAGGTCAGAAACTCCAGTTCGTCCAAATATTCGTGGGCTTTTTCTTCGTTTTGAGTAGCGGTAATCACGCCCACTAGTACCACTTTTTCATAGTCTAAATTTTTCTTTTCAAGCATGTTGAAAGTTTTGAGTTTTGAGTTTTAAATTTTGAGTTATAGCAAAATAAAAATCGTCGGTTGTTTGTCCAATTGCAGCCCTTTGCGTTTATGCCGCCACTCCCCTACGGTATAGGTATGTATGGATTCTCCTGCGAGGGTTACATTGGTAGCCACACATAGGGAGGTCTGTGGGGAGAGCAGCTGTAACATCTCATCCAAGAGTGCCTCATTGCGGTAAGGTGTCTCTATAAAAAGCTGGGACTGTCGCTCTTCTTTTGCTCTTTTCTCAAAGCGCTTAAGGGCGGCCTTACGCTCCCCCTTATCTATAGGCAGATAACCATTGAAGGCAAAAGACTGTCCATTCATACCGCTGGCCATAAGGGATAGCAGCAAGGAGGATGGCCCTACCAAGGGCACCACACGTATGCCCTTGTGGTGTGCCAAGCGCACAATGTCGCTGCCTGGGTCGGCTATGGCAGGACAACCCGCATCGGAGATAATTCCCATGGGATAGCCTGAAAGACAAGGGGATAGAAACTGCTGCTTATCCTCCTCCAGTGTATACTTGTTCAGTACGAAAAGCTCCAATTCCCCTTGTGGGTGTTCGGGAGCGATCTGCTTGATAAAGTGTCGTGCATTCTTAGCATTCTCCACTATAAAGTGCTTGCAGTGTAGCACCACCTCCCGTACACGAGGGGGCAAGACCTCAGAGACCTCACTCTCTCCTAATAGGTTGGGTATCAAGTACAAATTTCCTATCTCCTGCATAACTAATGTATTTCTATTTTCTCTCCCAAGAACTTGGGTTTCACTCCAAAAGTCAAGTCCCAAAAGACTTTCACTCGGGCAAAGTATTCTCTGACACTGGTTTTAAAGCCTGTGTACTTATCTACATCTTTGGCACAAAAGCCAATGGCATCTATACCATACTTTTGAGCTAAGTAAATCGCCCGCTGGTCGTGAAAGGCTTGGGAGACGACCGTTAGCTGGGTAAGAGAGAAAATCTCTTTGGCTCTTACGACCGAATCCAAGGTACGGAAACCCGCATAATCCAAGTAGATTTTTTGCGGAGGCACGCCTTGAGCTACCAAGGCCTCTTTCATATCGGTAGGTTCATCATACCTTTGGCGGCTATTATCCCCGCTGATAAGGATATAATCCACCTTCTGCGCCTTGAAAAGAGCTGCTGCTGCCTCCACCCTATACCGAAAATAGAGGTTAGGCTGTCCATTCTTAAGGGTCTTTCCTGTGCCCAGTAGCAGGGCTACCTTGCGCTTAGGAATACTATCAAGCTCCGTATAGAGCCTATCGGTTGTAGCCTTGCGTATGGTGCTGTCAGCATTGTGAATCACCACCACGCCCATCAGCAGGAGAAAAAGTAGGAAGAACATACTTTTTACAAAAAACTGTCTGGAAATACCTATTTTTCTTGCCATTGCTTTTGCGATTACTGTTACAGCAGGCAAAGTTACTACTATTTGTAGTTTTATCAAAAAATATATTCAAAAAATATGTGCTATTTCCTTTTTTTTTAGTATATTTGCTATCCGAAAACAAAAGCATTTTTACAATGAAAGTATCAGTAGAACTTACCCTTAGTCCGCTCCAAGACGAGTTTGAAGCACCTATTATTCACTTTATTAAGAAGCTCCGCTCCTCTGGGCTTATCGTATATGAGAACCCACTGAGCACCCAAATATATGGCGAATACGACCGAGTTATGGAAGTACTTACCAATGAAGTGAAAGAGGTCTTTGAACTATTAGAAAAAGGACTTATTTACATAAAAATAGTAAAATCCGACCGACACGATTATGAACCACATTTTTGAGTGGATCTTTTCCCAGTATAAGGATACGCCTATACACTTGTTAGCCATAGAACTATTAGGGGTATTCTTCGGCCTTCTGAGTGTGCTCTTTTCCAAGAAAAGGAATATATGGGTGTATCCCACGGGCATCATCAGTACGGTGCTCTTTGTCTACCTGCTGTGGGTAGGTAGGCTCTTTGGCGATATGCTTATCAATGCCTACTATACCGTAATGAGTGTGTATGGCTGGGTATTGTGGGCTAAGCACAGCCAGGATAGCGTACATGTGGAAATCTCCCAGATGAGTGCTTCCGATACCAAAAACACCCTATGGCTGGCGCTGCTGAGTTGGCTTTTTGTAATGTTTGTCTATTACTTTAAGCCCTATATCAACAATGATTTCTCTATGGAGGGAATCACTTTGGGATTAGCACATTTCGTATGGACGGACTGGGTAGATGCCACTACCACCGCCATTTTCTTGGTCGGTATGTGGCTTATGGCAAGGCGTAAGATAGAGAATTGGCTTTTTTGGATTGTGGGTGATGCCATTTCTATCCCCTTATACACCTACAAAGGTTTCCTATTTACCGCCTTACAATATGCCATCTTTACCCTTATTGCTGTTTTAGCTTATATAGAATGGAAAAAGATCTTATACAACAGCCGAGCCTCTGCAAGCGTATCGCCTTTGTAGGACCTGAATCCACGGGAAAGACTACTCTTAGCGAGCTGATGGCCTCCCTATACCACACTCAGTGGGTCAAGGAGTATATGCGCCTTTACCTACAAGAGAAGTGGGACAAGCAGCATGCTGTATGTACTTGGGAGGACTTGCTACCTATTGCCAAAGGGCAAATCCGCCTAGAGAATGAGGCGCTTTCTAAGGCCACAGGGTATCTCTTTTGTGATACCTGCCTTTTGGAGCTGGTCATTTACTCCTATATATATTATGGGAAGTGTGATCCTGTGATAGAGCGTCAGGCACTAAATCACAAGTACGAACACATCTTCCTGACTTATATAGATACCCCTTGGGTGCCTGATGATCTAAGGGATAAACCTGAGGAACGGGCTGAGATCTTTACCTTTTTCAAGGACTTTTTAGAGAAAAAATCCATTCCTTTTCACTTGTTGAAAGGAAATATAGACGATAGAGTTGAACAAATTAACCAAAAGCTAACACGATGAAAGAATTAACCGAGTACGACCAACTTCTCTTAGGAGAAAAAGGTATCAAAGTCAGCAAGTTACAAGAACAAGTAGCCATTTTCCTCGCAGGTGTCCCCCCTGTGAACTTAGTAGCTCCTGCCCATGTGGGTAGCGGTATCCTCTCTTTCTCCAGAGAAGATGCCATTCAGTATGTGGCCACCTACCAGAAGAAGAAAAACAGCTTGGACATTCTCAAGTTTGTCCCTGCCTCTGGTTCCGCTACACGTATGTTCCAGTTCCTTTCGGCCTTTGAGAGTGATTTTGACCCTAAAAAACAAACCTTTGATGAGTATATCAAGGAAAGTGGCAATGCCAATGCGGAAATTTTCTTCCAATACCTCCCTCAATTTGCCTTCTATGACGCTTTGCAATTGTATATAGAGCAGCATAAGGCCTTTGATGGTCTCAATGAGGACGAAAAAAAGCTCCGTATTGCCCATATCCTACTCAAGGAAGAGCCTTTTAACTACAAAAACAAACCCAAAGGGCTTTTCCCCTTCCACAAATATGGTGAAAAGGTAGTTACCGCCTTTGAAGAACACTTCAGAGAGGCTTTCCTCTATGCTGCTCAGGGGGATGTAGTCAATATCCACTTTACCATTGGTAAGGAATATAGCACCCTTTTCCTAAACCAATTGGCCGAGATACGACCCAACTTGGAAAAGCAATATGGGGTACACTTCGAGGTGAGCTTCTCTCACCAAAGTGAAAGTACCGATACAGTGGCACTGACCCTTGACAATGAGTTCTTCCGCGATGAGAAAAACCAACTGCTTTTCCGCCCTGCCGGACATGGTGCCTTGCTTAAAAACCTTAATGAACTGAATGCCGACATTATCTTTATCAAAAACATAGATAATGTAGTGGTAGAATCCTACGCCGATGAGGCTATTTTCTACAAAGAGGTCTTGGCTGGAAAACTGGAAGATACGCGCTCCAAGGTGCATAAGATCCTACAAAAAATCCAAAAAGAGAAACTCAAGAAAAAGGAACTGCCTGAGATCCTCAAGTTCCTCCCCGAACTCAATATCAAGGTGCCTTCCTATGTACATAAGTTTGCCAAACGCTATATGATAGAATACATCTATCAGGCACTGAATCGCCCTATCCGTGTATGTGGTATGGTAAAGAACGAAGGCGAAATAGGTGGTGGCCCCTTCTGGATAAAGGACGCTGATGGCAACGAATCCCTACAAATCATAGAAATGGCACAAATAGACAAAGACAATCCACAACAATGGGAACGCCTACAGGCCTCTACCCACTTCAACCCCGTAGATATTGTTTGCTGTATCAAGAACTACAAGGGAGAGGTATTTGACCTTGAAGAGTTCCAAGACAAGAAACTCAGCTTTATCACCGAGAAATCTTATAACGGACGCCCTCTCAAAGCCTTAGAACTCCCTGGCCTATGGAATGGAGGTATGGCAGGCTGGATTAGTATCTTTGTCGAAGTACCACAGATTACTTTCAACCCTGTCAAAACCGTTAATGATTTACTTAAGAAAAACCACCAAGGAAATCATTAATAGTGACTAACGACTAGTGACGAGTGACTAATTCCACTATAGTATTGGTCACTTGTCATTTGTCATTTGTCACTCTCACTTGCCATTATTATGAAACATTTTTTACTTATTTTTCTATTTTACAGTGCTGCCACCTATGGGCAGGATCTCAAGGAGGCTAAGGATAGGCTCTCTTCTCCCCCTGAAAGTACTTCAGGAACTGAAGCATATCACTCTTCTTCCGATGAAAGCTATCAGGTTCGTCCCACTTGGGACGATATCTCTTTCCTTCCGATGCTCTTTGACCTGACCTTCATCTTAGGCTACAACCTACTGGTGGAGAGTAGCTATGAACGATATGGACGTATGCAGACGGCTGAGCTTAATCCCTATCCTTACTACAAGGGTAAGGGCGATTATACCTATGAGAAACAAATCATGGAGGATTTTACGCTCTTTCGTGCTGCCGTTAGTAATGAACTCTCCTTGGGTTCCCACATTTTCCAAAACAACCTACAAGGCAAGATACGTATGGGCAGCCGCTTTGGCGCAACGCTCTCCTATCGTCATTTCTGGGAAAAGCAACGAGGTATCCCCGCCGAGCACTTAGATTTTGTCTCTCTTACAGCTCAGTACTACCGTATCCGCACCCAGCGCATGAGCCTTAGCTGGGGATTGGGAGCAGGCTATATAGGCAATGGCATTAACCAATTTGGTTTTGCTATGACCCAAGATGCCGAAGTCTTTGTCTATAGGCCTTTTTCGCTGGCCTATCAATTACAATATACGGCTTTTACTTACTCGGATATTTTCTCTTTTGCCGTGGGCGCTAATTATTATCGCCAGCAGTATCAGGGCGGAATCAAGTACCAATATAACAACTTAGCAGGCAAAAGCTTTTCGGCTATGATACTCTGCGTTGGGGTTACATTCTGATAGAGGACGTTATAAATAACGTCTCTACAAATAATACCGCTGTGAGGGAAAAACAGAGGCTGTCCTTGGGGGATAGCCTCTTTCTCTATTATACTTAATTTGTTTAATTACTCTTGTGATATTCTATAGTGCGCTCGGTGATATACGAGCCTTTGCCATCGGTATATTGGATACGTTCCGTCCAGTTCTTATAAGCGTCAAACTTAAAATGCTGCGTAAGCTTAGAGGTTAGGTTGCCCACTGGGTCAAAGATATGAAAATATCTAGAAATAGCTATCAAATAACATATATTTAACAAGAAGACCACCCACAAAGGGGTAGTCTTCCTTCTTTAGTAGTCCTTATAGTTTTATGAGTTTTCGTATTTATTTGTAGTATTCTATAGTACGCTCGGTGATAAAAGTAGCTTTACCATTAGAATATTGAGTGAGGCTTGTCCAGTTCTTATTAGCATCTGTCTTATATTGTTGTATGAGTTTTGATGTTTCCTCCCCTTTGCGGTTAAAGGTAGTGGATTGCACACACTCACCCAATCCATTGTAAGTGAATTTGATAAGGAAAGCCAAAGAACCATCGGTATTATAGCCTTGTTGTTCTATTAGTTGTCCTTTCTCATCATACTTATAAGTATTTTTCTGGATAAGTTCACCATAAGAGTCATATTCGGCACGTTCTACGAGTTCGCCTTTGCTATTATAGACTTGCGTTGTTTTTTGGATGACCTCATTGCTCTTGTCATAGCTCACACGCTCTATCTCATTACCCTTGGCATCATACTTATAGGTGTAGCGGAAGAAAGGTTTTTGGTCATTATCTACACTCTTAACCTCAATAATCTGTCCAGCCTTATTATAGACATAGGTATCTTTCTTCCAGATATTACCCAAGTTATCATACTCAACGGTATAGAGGAGCTTAGGATCAGCTATTTCTTCATAGGAAGGTTTCTTAGGCTCTTCCTTTTCAGGTGCTTGAGCCGCTGCAGAAGGCTTAGCTTTAGTTTGCGCATCATAGATGTTTACCTCTGTTCTATTACCCTTATTATCATAGGTATATTTGAGTTTTTTGCGCAATACCCCTTTGGTATTGACCTCATCTATGACAAGTTTGTCTAAATTCTCAGGGGTTATCAGTTCGGTGAAGTATTCTTCCTTTTCAGCTACCTTACCTTTATCATCATATGTCCAAGTACACTTATAAGCGGTTTGGTTTTTCATAGTGATAACCTTTTCCAGCATATTATTATTGGAGTCATAGCGGTAAGATTCTCTCATAAACAAAACAGCCTGAGCATCATAGCTGTCTCTCTCTGAGATATTTCCACGTGTATCATAGCGGTATACATAGCGCCAAAGTAGGACACCCTTGGCATCAAAAGAAGATTCTTCTGTCTTTTGTCCTTTTTTGTCATAGCGATAGGTTACACGTCCTCTGAAGCCTTCTTCTACAACAGGCTCCTCTTTAATTGGTTTTTTAGGTTGTGTGGCCTTGGGAGCAGGTTTTTCTACCTCACTGCCCTCATATACATATTTTTTAGAGTACCATAAGCCTCCGTTGGTATAGTAAGCGGTTTTTTCAGTTATATTTCCTTTCTTATCATAGTGTATCAGTAGGTTATCTACCCCTTTAGCTACACTTCCTTTTCCATAATTTCCTCCACCCTTGTCTAAGGCAACATAAGTAGTCAGGCGCACACTCTTTACACTGCCTTCCAAAGTGTTTTTGTAATCTTTTTTCTCTGTTTCTTGTGCAAAGGCAAAGGTGGAACACAAGGAAAAGAACAATAGTTGTTTTACTTTTGATATACTTTGTCTTGTCATATTAATTTTCAATTTTAGACTTGTTTCTAATTAAATTTGTTTTAATAAAATTGGAAGTCAAAATGTTTTTCTGTTTGTTTTTGTGGTCTTTAAGTGATATGTAGCTGTTTTTTTAGAAACATCTACATTACTACTAAGAAAGGTTAGGGATTTCTCCTTAAATAGTGCGCCTTTTTGATTCTTATAATCTTTAGTGGTTTTGGTTTGGTTTAGTTTTTCTTATAGTTTATGTCATAATTTATAATGTTTTTCAAATTCGGGGGGCAAAGGTACGATTTATTTTTTTATTCACAATGGGGTTAAAATCTTTATTAATCCTTTTTTAACTATCTAGTTATATTTAAATCGTTATTTATCAAACAACTACATGAAATGTTAAATTTAAAATTAACTATTTATAATAGTTTGAAAAAAATAATTACTAATTACATGGATTTTCCTCTATTAATATTTACCCTACATAAGATCTATAAATAACATTTTTTTACGATTTAATGAGATAGCAAATTAATGATTAATGATTATTGGCATTAATTATCACTTAGATTATTTACAATTTTCGTGCCAAAACTTATGTTGTTTTTAAAAAAGCAAAATAAAAATATTTCTTGTAACAATTCACATTTTTTTTATTGTGATTTTCAAAGATAATGATTATTTTTGCCACGCTGAATTAGGCATTATAGAATAATGAAAAAAATATTCCTCCCTTTTATTATCTGTGTAGGAACGATCTCTATATTAATTCGACTTTTCTATTTACAAATACTTGATAAAGACACTCGCAAAGACAATATTGCTAAGGATGTGGCTATAGAAGTGTCTTATGATTATCCTGAACGTGGGTATATCTATGATAGAAATGGTAAGCTACTGGTATCCAACCAGTCCGCTTATGATATCATGGTGGTACCACGCGAGGTAAAGCCCTTGGATACCTTAGAGTTTTGTTCGCTAGTGAACATCAGTATAGAGCAATTCCGCGAGAGTTTGGACAAAGCTAAGAAATATTCTTACCGCAAGCCTTCGGTTTTCGTCAGCCAACTCTCCAAGGAAGAGTATGCCCCTTTGCAAGAAAAACTCCGAAAGTTCCCTGGCTTCTTTGTGCAAAAGCGCTTGCTTAGACACTATGAGACCTTCAGCGGCGCCAATGTATTGGGCTACATCAGCGAGGTGAATGATTGGGAACTGAAGAACAACCCTTACTACTTGGCTGGTGAAATCATTGGCCGACAAGGCGTAGAGAAGCAGTATGAGGACTTTCTCAGAGGCAAGAAAGGGGTACACTACCTACAAAAGGACAAGTTCAACCGTGTGATTGGCTCTTATAAAAATGGAGCTTATGACACGCTTCCTGTAGCGGGTAAGTCCTTGGAGCTGACCATAGACGATGATTTGCAGCGCTATGGAGAGACCCTTATGCAGTGCAAGCGTGGCAGTATTGTGGCTATAGAACCCAAGACAGGGGAGATTTTAGCGCTTGTCTCCGCCCCCTCCTATGACCCTAACCTACTGGTAGGGCGCAAGCGTTCGGAGAATTATACTATGCTCTACAACGACTCCATCGCCAAACCACTTTTTGACCGTGCACTGCTAGCCGAATACCCTCCTGGTTCTACCTTCAAACCTTTTACAGCCTTGCTCGGCTTACAAGAAGGGGTGATGACCCCCAACACCTTAGTCTCCTGCAATGGTGGTTACCACTACGGAAACCGAGTGATGAAGTGCCACGGACATGCCTCTCCACTTGATATGATCCATGCCATTGCCACTTCCTGCAACGCCTATTTCGCTCACGAATACCGCAAGATCATAGAAAAATACCCTACCCCTGCCGAGGGACTAACCGCTTGGGCAGAGGACTTAAAGAGTTTTGGTTTTGGAACTTACTTAGGTAGTGACTTTCCTATTGGTCGCAAGGGGTATCTGCCCGATGCTGCTTTCTATAACCGACAATATGGAGAGAACGGATGGCGAGCTACCTCCAATATCTCCAATGGTATCGGACAAGGAGAGGTGCTGGTAACCCCTTTGCAACTGGCCAATGCCCTATCGGCTATTGCCAACAAGGGCTGGTACTATACCCCCCATGTGGTGAAAAAAATAGGAGGGGAAACAACTCCTTTTACCGAATATACCCAGATAAAGCACACCCGTATTGATCCCAAATACTTTGACCCTATCATACGAGGCATGAACCTCTCCTATACGGGAGGTACCTCCAGAGGTACCCAAATAGATAGTATCAATGTCGCGGCCAAGACAGGAACTGCTGAAAACTATATCAGAGTCAATGGCAAGCGTATGCAGCTGACCGACCACTCCATATTCATGGCGATGGCACCTATAGAAGACCCCAAGATTGCCATAGTGGTAGTGGTAGAAAACGGTTACTTCGGTGCCCGTATCGCAGGGCCTATCGCCTCACTGATGATAGAGGAATACCTCACTAAAAATGTAAAAAGAAAAGACCTCGAGAAAAGAATGATAGAAAAGAGCTTGGAGGACGAATATGCCAAGCCTTACTCTGGACGACCTTTCTCTATTAATAAATAGTCCTATGTTAAAACACCTTGATTGGCTCAGTGTCCTCCTATATATAGCGTTGGTCTCCATTGGTTGGGTTTGTATCTATGCCACAGGCTACAACGAACAAACCACCAATCTTATGGACTTCTCTCAGCATGCCACCAAGCAATTATTTTTTGTCTGTACCAGCGTGCTGCTTATCCTATTTATCTTGGCTATTGAACCGAAGTTTTATGAGAACTCCGCAGAAATATTCTATATGGTAGCCATGCTACTACTGGTAGGGGTGCTTATCTTTGGAAAAACAATCAATGGGGCTAAAGCCTGGTATGCCATAGGCCCTGTTACCATACAACCAGCCGAGTTCGCCAAGACAGCTACCGCACTGCTCTTTGCCAAGCAACTCAGCCATATACAGACGGACATACGTAAGTTCAAGGACTTGATTAATACACTGGTGATTATCATTATACCTTGTTTTCTCATCATCTTACAACCCGACCCAGGGAGTACCTTGGTCTATGGGGCTTTTATCTTTGCGCTGAACCGAGAGGGGATGAGTTCTTCCTTTATCTTTCTGATGCTCTTGTTCCTTATGGTTTTCCTCTCCACCCTAAAGTTCGGCATGGGCAACACGATTACTTTTTTCGTTTTCCTTGCCCTACTCTATGGCTATTGGGCAAAACAGCGCAACGGACATACCCCTTATAGGCATGTATCTTTGCTAGTAATACTATGTGTGCTGACCTCGTATTCGGCCAATTTCATTTTCTATAATGTTTTCAAGCAGCACCACCGAGATCGCTTTAGCCTTTGGTTACGCCTAGATAACGAGATCACCGATAGCCAAACACTTCGCCAGACAGTAGCTTACAACACCTTACAAGCCGAGTCGGCCATCTCCTCAGGAGGACTCTCAGGCAAGGGATTTTTGGAAGGAACCCTTACCAAAGGAGACTTTGTACCTGAACAACATACCGACTATATCTTCACCACTTTGGGTGAAGAATGGGGTTTCTATGGGACGGCTACCGTTACCCTTCTCTTTGCTTTGCTCTGTCTGCGTATATGGTATTTGGCTGAAAACCAGCGGAGTAAGTTCTATCGCATTTATGGTTACTGTGTGGCGGCAATTTTCTTTATACACTTTTTTGTCAATATCAGTATGGTCATCGGCACCATGCCTACCGTAGGGATTCCACTGCCCTTCTTCAGTTATGGAGGTTCAGGGTTATGGGGCTTTACTATGCTGCTCTTCATCTTCCTTAGGCTCAATATGAATAAGGAAAAACATTAGCTAATTGACTAATTTACCCCGCCTTAGTATCCTTTTCATTCTTCCTACGGACATCTTTTTAGGTACACGCTTAGCAGAGGACTGTTGTAAGGATTGTTGTGATGAGGGTTGTTCTTGTACAACAATTGTTACAGCATCACGCTTTTCGGGAACCTCTTTCTCTGTAGCCTCTTGTGGTTCAATTGCTTTTTTCTCTTCAATAGTTGTTGTTTGCTGGTGACTTGTGGCCTCTTTACCACTTGTGGTAGGGGGACAAGAGGGAGCCACTAGGGCGGGCATATCCTCTTGGGGGTCAAGTTCGTCCCAGCCGTCAATGCTCATAAGAGCCTTGATCGCATTGAGTTGTTCGCGTATGTTGGGATAAACGACCTTCTCCCCTTGCTCTTGGGGTTTGCCACAGGCAATATGCCATAGCGTTTGTACGATTTGCTTTTTCATGATTATTTATAGGATTATTGATAAACTTCTTAGCGACAACAAAATTACAACATTTAATCAGTAAAATCAAGAACAAGTAATAATAAAAAGAAGTTAAAGTTAATGATTAATACTAATAATAATTAACAACACCATTAGTGATTGTCTTGCTGTAATTTATTACCTCTTCGTTTTGTCAGTTCTAAAAAAAGACGTATATTTGGCATTGATTATAATAAAGACGAATTGCCATACAGCCATTGGCTATTAATCATTAACAACTAATCATTACATATGAAATCATTCTTTATTCCTTTGGGGTGTTTGCTTACCTTGACGGCATGTCATTCGCTCCAGCAAAAACAAACTGCTAAAGAAGAGAAAGAGACATGGGAAAACTTTTCTTATCCTGAAACCAAAAAGGAAAATGTAGAAGACACCTATTTTGGAGAGAAGGTGATTGACCCTTATCGCTGGCTTGAGGACGATAGAAGCCAACAAACTGCCGCTTGGGTAAAAGCTCAAAACGAGGTTACCTTTGGCTATCTACACTCCATTCCTTACCGCAACCAAATCAAGGAACAAGCGGAAAAGCTCTGGAATCATGAACAACTCACCGCTCCCTTCAATGTAGGAGATTATACCTATTATTATAAGAACGATGGTTTGCAGAACCAAGATGTTCTCTATCGCCGAGACAAAGAAGGCTATGAGGAACTCTTCCTTGACCCTAATAAATTCGCTGCCGATGGGACAACCTCCTTGGCCGAAATCAACTTTTCCAAAGATGGTTCCCTCTTGTGCTATCTGATCTCAGAAGGAGGAAGTGACTGGCGCAAGGCGATTGTTATGGATACCAAAACAAAAGAACAGGTGGGCGATACCCTTGTCAATATCAAATTCTCAGGGGGCTATTGGTACAAAAATGAGGGCTTCTACTACTGTAGCTATGACAAGCCAAAGGGTAGTGAGCTTTCTGAAAAGACCGACCAAAACAAGCTATACTATCATAAGCTCGGCACCCCTCAGTCAGCTGACGTATTAGTCTTCGGAGGCAAACCAGAGGAAAAAAACCGCTACGTAGGTGGCTATGTGTCCAATGACGAAAACTACCTCATTATCCGTGGGGAGGAAACTACCTCTGGAGGTAAGTTGTGGATCAAAGACCTTAGAAAACCCAACAGTCCACTAGTGGCTGTCGTCAACAACTATGACTCCGATACCTTTGTCCTCTCTATCAAAGGGGATAAAATCTACTTCCAAACTAACCTGAATGCCCCTAATGGAAAAATCGTAGTGGCAGACATAAAGAATCCTACCCCAGAGCACTGGAAAGACCTTATTCCTGAAACCCAAAATGTACTTACCCCTGTGGTAGCTGGGAAATATATCTTGGCACACTATATGAAAGATGCCATCTCCCAAGTGAAACAATATGACTTTGAAGGAAAACTGATCCGAGATATCAAACTTCCTGCCTTAGGTACAGTAACCTTGGATAGTGCTAAGGACGAGGAGAGTGAGAGTTATTTTTCCTTTGAAAACTTCTACACTCCCTCAAGTATCTATAAGTTACACTTAGACAAAGGAGATACAGAGCTTTATTGGACACCTAAGATAGATTTCAACCCCAATGATTTTGAGTCCAAACAAGTATTCTATACCTCCAAGGACGGTACCAAAGTGCCTATGATCATCACCTATAAGAAGGGTACTCCCTTAGACGGCACAGCTCCTGCTTGTCTCTACGGTTATGGCGGATTCAATATCAGCTATACCCCTTGGTTCGCTGTTACTTATGCCGTATGGATGAACAATGGGGGTGTATTTGCCGTGGCCAACATTCGTGGTGGTGGTGAATATGGTAAGAAATGGCATGATGATGGTACCAAGTTCAAGAAACAAAACGTATTTGACGACTTTATCGCTGCTTGCCAGTACTTGATAGATAACAAATACACCTCCAAGGAAAAACTTGCCATCAAGGGTGGTTCCAACGGCGGACTACTCATAGGAGCCGTAATGACCCAACGTCCTGACCTTATGCATGTTGCCTTGCCTTATGTAGGGGTGATGGATATGCTTCGTTACCACAAATTCACCTCTGGGGCAGGCTGGGCATACGACTATGGTACTTCCGATGACAGCAAGGAAATGTTCGAGTACCTCAAGGGTTACTCCCCTGTACACAATGTAAAAGAGGGCGTTTGCTATCCTGCTACTCTTGTCTTCACTGGAGACCATGATGACCGTGTGGTACCCGCCCACAGCTTCAAGTTTGCCGCACAGCTACAAAGCAAACAAGCCTGCAAAAACCCTGTATTTATCCGTATAGAGACCAATGCAGGCCATGGCGCAGGTACGCCTGTGAGCAAAATCATAGACCAAACCGCTGACTGGCAAGCCTTTGCCCTATGGAACATGGGGTATAAGAAGCTACCAAACTCTAAAGACTAAATTAATTCAGGTTCTGAAAGCCCTGTAACTCATTAACTTTCAAAACATCCCCCCTACCCCCCCTCAAGGGGGGAGTTAGTAAGTAATAGAGGTTCAATATGTTATAGAAAGAAAATTTTCTAATTTGATAAACAAAATAGGCCTTTTCAACGCCCTTAAAGACACATACTCCGCTCTCGCAACTCACATACTCTGCTCCAAGTATTCGCAGACTATCCTTTGGAGGGGAGTGGGGGGATATGTTTTTACAAATAATTGATTATTAGTTATTTATAATTGCAATAATTGCCTAAAAACGACTTGCGAAACTTAAATAAATAATTGATTATTAATTATTAATCATTTATAATTACAATAATGCCTAAAAACAACTTTCGAAACCTAAGTTAGAAAATAATGATAAATAGCAATATTATTCCTTATAATCCCAAGCTAAAAGAATTTGCGAATAACCTAAGAAATAATAGTACTCCTTGTGAAATTTCTCTTTGGAAACAAATAAAGGGAAGGAGTCTAGGAGTATTGTTTAATAGACAAGTTCCTATTTTAGAATACATCGTTGATTTCTATTGTCCTCAATTGCATTTAGCTATTGAAGTGGACGGAAATATTCATGATTTTAAGTATATAGAAGACGCCAAACGACAAGAAGCAATAGAAAAATACGGAATAACATTCCTTAGATTTTCTAATCAGTCAATAGAAAATGATATTACACATGTAATATCTGTGATAGTGGCAAAAATAAATGAACTAAAAGAAGAACAAGAAAGTAACTATTAACTCAAGTTTATATTGATGATTGTCAGCTACTTGAGACTAACAAACACTTTCAACTTCCTCAAAGAATCTGAACTCCCCCCTTGAGGGGGGGTAGGGGGGATGTTTTTGAATATCAATAAGTTAAACAGTTTGTAAAATTCAATTTAACAATTAATATGAAGTATTTTTTTATTCCGCTAGGTTGTGCGCTTGCCCTTTCGGCTTGTAAGAACAACCCTCAACAACCCGCCGAGACAGAACAGATGAAAGACTTTACCTATCCCCAAACCAAAGAACAAGTCGTAGAAGACGATTATTTCGGAGAGAAAGTAGCTGACCCTTACCGTTGGCTCGAAGACGACCGAAGTCCAGAGACTGAGGCTTGGGTGAAAGCACAAAGCCAATTCACCACTGATTATCTCAATGCAATTCCTTACCGCAAAACGATTAAGGAACAACTAGAAAAACTCTGGAATTACGAAAAGTCAGGCGCTCCTTTTGTAGAAGGTGACTATACCTACTACTATCGCAACAACGGTTTGCAAGACCAGAGTGTGCTCTACCGCAAGGATAAGGATGGCAATGAGGAAGTATTCCTTGACCCTAACAAGTTTGCTGCCGATGGAACCACTTCCTTGGCTGGGCTAAACTTCTCCAAAGATGGTTCTTTGGTATGTTACCTTATCTCTGAGGCTGGTAGCGACTGGAAAAAAGCCATAGTGCTCAATGCCAAGACCAAAGAGCAAATAGGCGACCCCATCGTAGATGTGAAATTCGGTGGAGGTAACTGGAAAGGAAACGAAGGTTTCTACTACTCTTCCTATGACAAGCCAAAGGGTAGTGAACTTTCTGAAAAAACCGACCAGAACAAGGTGTATTACCACAAGCTCGGTACTTCTCAGAAAGAAGATGTGCTCATCTTCGGAGGTACTGCTGAAGAGAAGAACCGCTATACCGATGCCTATGTAAGCGATGACCAAAGATACCTTATCATCTTCGGTGCGGATGCCACTTCTGGTAACAAACTCTTTATCAAAGACTTGAAAGACCCTAAAGCACCTTTGGTAACTATCCTTAACGACTATTCTTCCGATACTTCGGTGATTGATGTCAAGGGTGATAAGCTCTACCTCTTCACCAACCTCAACGCTCCTAACGGAAAAGTAGTAGTTACCGACGTAAAGAATCCAACTCCTGAACATTGGAAAGATCTTATCCCTGAAAATGAAAATGTATTGGATATCACTACCGCTGGTGGCTATATCCTTGCCAAATATACCGTGGCTGCCCTTACCGAAGTAAAACAATATGACTTCTCAGGTAAGTTTATCCGCGATATTAAGCTCCCTTCCATAGGGGTTGCCGGTGGATTCTCTTCCAAAGAGGATCAAAAGGATACTTATTTCTGGTTTACCAACACTTGTACTCCTACAAGTATCTACAAACTCAACTTGGAAAGTGGGGAAACTACCCAATACTGGAAACCTTCCATCGCTTTCAACTCTGATGAGTACGAGTCCAAACAAGTATTCTATACCTCTAAGGACGGCACTAAGGTGCCTATGACCATTACCTATAAGAAGACTACTAAGCTCGATGGTACTGCCCCTACCCTACTCTATGGCTATGGCGGGTTCAATGCTATCACTTATCCTTACTTTGGCGTAAGCATCGCTGTATGGATGAACAATGGCGGAGTATATGCCACTGCTAATATCCGTGGAGGTGGTGAATATGGTAAAAAATGGCATGACGATGGTACTAAGTTCAAGAAACAAAATGTGTTTGATGACTTTATCGCCGCTGCTGAATACCTTATCAAAGAAAAATATACCTCTAAGGAAAAATTGGCTATCAAAGGTGCTTCTAATGGAGGACTTTTGGTAGGAGCCGTAATGACTCAGCGTCCAGACCTTATGCGTGTAGCCTTGCCCGATGTAGGGGTAATGGATATGCTTCGCTACCACAAGTTCACCGCAGGTGCTGGCTGGGCTTATGACTATGGTACCTCCGATGACAGCAAGGAAATGTTTGAATACCTCAAAGGTTACTCTCCTGTACACAATGTAAAAGAGGGCGTTTGCTATCCTGCTACGATGGTATCCACTGCCGACCACGACGATCGTGTAGTGCCAGCCCACAGCTTCAAGTTTGCCGCTCAGTTACAGAAAAAACAAGCCTGCAAAAATGTACCTATTATCCTACGCATAGAAACCAATGCAGGACACGGAGCAGGTACCCCAGTGAGCAAGATGATCGAAGGGTATGCTGACGAACAAGCCTTCTCTCTCTGGAATATGGGATACAAGGAACTACCTAATCAGTAGTGAAAAGTGAAAAGCGAAAAGTGAATAACAACAAATGACAAATCCCTTTAGAAATTAGAGAGATTTGTCATTTGTCATTAGTAATTAACCATTGATAATTAACCATTAACAATTAAGAAAGATGTTAGAAAAAGCCCTTACTTCCGTAAGCGAAATGGAAAGCGCTTACCACACTTGGCGAAACTGCCCCTTAACCGAACGTAAAGAGGTCATCAGCCGTATCCGAGAAAAGCTACTAACCCATGCCGAACAATATGCCAGAGCCATTACTACTGATATGAACAAGCCTTTGGCACAAGCTCTTGCTGAGGTTAAAAAATGTGCTACCCTTTGCGATTATTATCTCACTCATATTGACGACTTTCTCCGCCCCCAACCTTTGCAGAGCAGTTGGACAGAGAGTTATGTCCGCTTAGACCCCTTAGGCGTACTTTTGGCCGTCATGCCGTGGAACTTCCCTTTTTGGCAAGTATTCCGCGTAGCTATTCCTAACCTGCTATTGGGCAATGTGTTGGTCGTAAAACACGCTTCCAATGTCCCTACCGCTGCTGCCCTGTTGGAAGAAATCTTCCTTGATAAGTCCTTAGGCTTTCCTATCTACAAGAACCTGCCTTTGCCTAGCCAACATGTAGAAGCCATCATCGCTCACCCTGCCATTAAGGGCGTTACCCTTACAGGAAGTGAGCCTGCAGGTAGGTCGGTAGCCCAGTGTGCAGGTAAGTACTTGAAGAAATCTGTTTTGGAATTAGGCGGAAGTGCCGCCTTTATCGTCTGCGAGGATGCCGACCTTAACAAGGCCGTTGCCACAGCTGTCAATGCCCGTATGCAGAACGCAGGACAGAGTTGTATTGCAGGCAAACGTATCTTAGTGCAAGAATCCATAGCCGAGGCATTTACAGCTGCCTTCACTGAAAAGGTCAAAGCCCTCAAGCAAGGTGACAAGTATGACCTCTCCACCGAAATAGGTGCTATGGCACGGGAAGACTTGGCCATAGAAATAGAAGAAATGGTCAAGCAGAGCCTCTCCGAGGGTGCTACCCTACACTGTGGGGGCAAGCGTACGGGTGCTTTCTACGCTCCTACCGTCCTTACTGGAGTTACTCCTACCATGCGAGTATTCAGGGAAGAGACCTTCGGGCCTGTAGCGGTCATCACCACCTTCCGAGATTTTGAAGAGGCGATTGCGCTGAGCAACCAATCGGATTTTGGCTTAGGAGTAGCCATTTTCTCCCAGAATGTAGATTTTGTAAAATCACAAGCCCCTCGCTTTGACGAAGGTGCGGTATATATCAATGAGATGCTCATTAGTGATCCACATTTGCCCTTTGGCGGTATCAAGAACTCAGGCTATGGTCGTGAGCTCTCCTACTTTGGTGTATGGGAGTTTGCTAATATCAAAACAGTAGTGGTAAAGTAGAAAAATTCTCTTGACAAGCGGTTCATTATTTTGTAATTTTGTCCCTCAATTTAAAAACCTAAAATGAGAATACTTATCCCTTTTATGCTATATCTTTTACTAACCTCTTGTAAAGCTTTAGATATGAGTAGCATAGAAGGGATTATTTTTTAACTATGAAAAATACTATAACTATCTGAAAATAAAAGGAAAATACCATCATCCTATCCTAGAGAGCAAACAACCTCCAAGAAAAGAATAAGGGGGATATACAAAACTCTTTCATATCCTTGTAATTCCTTAACTCCATAGAAAATAAGAATGAACTATATATTAGAGACTGCCAAAAATATAAAATGGGAGAGCCTAAAAGATTGTTTTGGTTTTATTGACTATAATGTAGTGGATATTTTAAGCAATATCATTGATGATGCCCCTAATAAAAGGGAAGTTGCCTATTGGAAACTTGACAACCATATTGTTACACAAGGAGGACTGTCAGAAAGTTGCTTCTATATACTGCCCTTTCTCAATGAACTAGTAAAAGTTACAAAAAATAAAACTCAAATTCTCAATATTATTTTTGAAATATTCAATGGAAATGACACTTATAGTAATGGAAATTTCATAACCATTGCGTATGATTCTCAAATGCTTCCCTTTAGGTACTTTGTTCCTATTTCCCTAAACAAGGAAAAAAGGCTTCTTTCCTCCATAGTTACCTATATGGAAGCGAATAAAAACACCTATATAAACTTACTTTGTGAGGTGTCTTGCACTGAAGAACTTGAGACCCTGTTATATATAATTCTATGTTTTAGGAAAGATCCACTTGTCAAAGAGTGTTTCTATAAAGCAAAAGAACTAAAAAGGAATAAAGTATACAAAGATATTTTTGATGACTTTAGCCCTGATATAGAAGAAGTTCATGATTATATTTAAAGAGTATTATGAAGCGATTTTTTACATTTCTAAACATCTTAGAGCTATTATCACTTAGCCTTTTCTTGCTCCTTTCTATATTATATCTTTTTGATTTGGGAAGAACAACTATAGGAAAGATAATTTCTGACTACTTAGGAGATACTATTTTGTGGTTGAACTTTGTGTATGGATGGGCTCTGGAGCTATTGACAATCCCTATAGCACTTATTATGCACTTTACCAATAAAACACCCTTTACTTATGCTTTATTATATCTCAGTATTTTCATTATCAAAATCGCGCCTTGGGTATATATAATGACTCGTGGGGTTATAGGATAGTAATAAAATCCCCTTGTAAGTATATCCTTCATACCTACAAGGGGAAATATAATCTAGATAAGGGAGAACTTTACCCTATTGGTTATCAAACAACCATTGGAGTATTTCTTGTTCCTTCTGGTCAAAAGCAATCCCTCTACGTGCCATCACACGCTCGGCTACGGCGAAAGCCTCCTCCAAGCGGTATTTCTCAGCAGAGGCGCCCCAAGCAAAGTTAGGAATATATTTGCTCGGAAATCCAGCAGAGAAAAGGTTAGCAAAAACCCCTATAGTGGTACCACTATTGATTTGGGTATTGATAGCTGTTTTGGAATGGTCTCCCATCAGTACTCCACAGAATTGCAAGCCTGAAGAGGTATAACCGCTCTTTTGGTAATCCCATAGCTGTATGGTATTATAGGTGTTTTTGAGATTAGAAACATTGGTATCCGCCCCGAGGTTACACCACTGCCCCAATACGGAATTGCCTAAGAAGCCGTCATGCCCCTTGTTAGAATAGCCCCAAATAACGGAGTTAGAAATCTCCCCCCCTACCTTACTATAAGGGCCTATAGTGGTAGCTCCATAGAGCTTAGCGCCCATATTCACGGTAGCATGCTCGCAAAGGGCGATAGACCCACGCAGATGGCTACCTTCCATGACCTCGGCATCTTTGCCTATGTAGATCTTACCTTTCTGACAATTGAGGGTAGCAAACTCAACCTTGGCACCCTCTTCTATAAAGAGGTTAGCCTTATCACCTAAAAAACCATTGGTTGGCGAGAGCGGTGCAGAAGTGCGTCCCTTTGTAAGTAGTTCAAAATCAAAATCTATTGTCTTGTCATTATAGGTAAAAAGGTCGGTAGGCTTTTCAAAAACCACCAAAGGCTCTTCCCACTCTATAGGAGGGATAGAAGAAAGCGTGAGACCATCATTCATAAAAGCCAACTGCCTTCCTTGATACGTAATAGACTCCCCTACCTTAAGAGAACGCAACTGTTCTAAAAGGCGCGGGGTAGGCAAGAAATTAGCGTAAATGGAAAGGGTACCCTCCAATGTATTAGATTTAGGATACTTCCCACTAAGATAATCAGCTGTGTTGTAAGCTATCTTTTCTACCCCCAAAAGTCGCTGCCAGCGCTCGGCAAAAGTCAAGATACCTGCACGTAATTCGGCCGAAGGGCGGGTAAAGGTAAAGGGGAGGAAATCCCTTATCGTACTTTGATCACAAAAGAGAAGTTGTTCTATTTTCATCTTAGTAACTTACATAGTCTGTAATTTCCAAGCCATAGCCCGACATACCCACATAGCGAGAAGGTTCTGAGTTGGTCAAGAGTTTCAAGTGAGAGATACCCAAGTCTATCAGGATTTGAGCGCCTATACCTATATCTTTTACCTGAGCGGCAGGTACTTGCGAAGGTTCGGATTTGCCCTCTTGGGCTGCCTTAATAGCTTGGATACGGTGCAGGAGATTTTGGGAGTAACCCCCTTGGTTGATGACGATAAAAGCCCCCTTACCCGCTGCATCTATCTGCTGGAAGATGCGACTGAGTTCGTTGTCCTTCTTGCGCAAAAGTTCTAAGATATCATTACTAATAAAGTTGGCATGGATACGGGTAAGTACAGGTTCGTCCTTAGCCCAAGTACCTTTGGTAAAAGCCAAGTGTATCTGTCCGTTGGTAGTTTGTTCGTAAGCCCGTAGGCGGAATTGGCCAAAATCGGTATCTATAGAGAAATCTTCTTTTTTGACAATAAGGCTATCATGGCGCATACGATAGGCCACCAAGTCCTCTATAGAAATAATTTTAAGATTGTGTTTTTCAGCCACTTTCACCAGCTGTGGCAGGCGTGCCATGGAACCATCTTCGTTGAGAATCTCAATGAGTATCCCCGCAGGTTCCAGTCCAGCCAAGCGCGCCAAGTCTACCGCTGCTTCGGTGTGGCCTGTACGGCGAAGTACTCCGCCTTCCTTGGCCTTGAGGGGGAATATATGTCCTGGACGACCAAAGTCCTCTGGCTTGGTCTCAGGCTTTACGAGTGCCTTAATTGTTTTGGCACGGTCAAATACAGAAATTCCTGTAGTACAGCCCTCTCCCTTGAGGTCTATAGAAACAGTAAATTGGGTATGGTGCAGTACGGTGTTGTTCTCCACCATCATGTCCAAGCCCAATTCCTTACAACGCTTTTCCAATAGGGGCGCACAAAGCAAACCACGTCCATAATGGGTCATAAAGTTAATCATTTCAGGGGTTACCTTTTCTGCTGCTGCAATAAAATCCCCTTCGTTTTCGCGGTCTTCATCATCTACCACGATGATGATTTTCCCTTGTTTAATATCCTCAATAGCCTCTTCTATGGTATTGAGTTTTATTTCTTGGTTCATTAATTAATTTATTATTTATATTGTTATGAAATTCTTTGATTACCACAGCCTAAGATCATCACTACTTTCTGCATTAGAGAAATTAAGCACAAGCGTGAAGGTCAGCCCCTTAAAGACTGTATCTCGGCGAAAAGGAATGGAATACCCCACATAAGCCTGATGAATATTGAAAAAAGAAAGACCTATACGAGGCTGGAGAGCATGGGTATTGAGCGAGGCTCCAAAGCCCAAGAGAATGAGGCTAAACTCATATCCTATCTCAGGTATGATTTCCATTTTGGATTGTTTACGTCCGTCCTCGGTAAATGTATTTTGTGACCCCAAATGCACTCCTGCATAGAGCGAACGGGTTACCCAGTTATACTCTGTATTGAGAGATGCCCCTACAAAGCCTAAGTTATGAGAGCGATTGGTATGTGTAAAGGCGGCCCTTATTCCCCAATATTCAAAATCCCCAAAATCCTCAAAATCCTGTGCTCCAACCCATAAGGGAAGAAACAACAAAAAGAAAAATAGACTTCTCATAAAATTCTTATTTAGAAATTCCCTTTGCAAAAGTACAACTTTTTTCTAAATCCTCCACATTTTCAAAAGAATTATTTCTCTAAAAGATTAACAATTAACCATTAATCATTAATCATTATTTTTCGTATCTTTGTCCCCGCGAATAAATAATACTAAAAATTATGTATCCACCAGAAATAGTAGCTCCTATGATAGCGGAGCTTGAAAGAGCAGGTTTTGAATCCCTCCATACTGTAGAGGCTGTAGATGAGGCTATTAAGCGCCCTGGCACTACCCTTGTTGTGGTTAATTCCGTATGTGGTTGTGCCGCAAGAAATGCCCGCCCTGGCGTACTCCTTAGCCTTGAGGGTAGTAAAAAACCTGACCATTTGGTAACGGTTTTTGCGGGCTTCGATACCGATGCCACTGCCCAAATGCGAGACTATATGCTCCCTTTCCCGCCTTCTTCCCCAAGCATTGCTCTCTTCAAAGACGGAGAGCTGGTACATATGCTGGAGAGACACCATATAGAAGGCCGTTTTGCTGAGGCAATCGCTGAGAATTTAGAGGCTGCCTATAATGAATTTTGTTAAATAACAGTCCAAATCCAATGAAAAAGTGTTTTTCATTGGATTTTTTATCGATTTGAGATGAAAGAACTTTTAGCTAAGTACAAGCCCCTAATAGCCTCCAAATATAAGCTCCTAAAAGAAAGGGCTTTTGTCATTATCTACGGAAGAGATACTGTTGCAGGAAAGCTCTTTGACCTTATTCTCCTAGGTTTTATCCTCATCAGTACTTTTTTGGCTATTTTTGAGAGTATTCAAACTGTAAATGATAGGATACATACCTTATTAGTAGTCTTGGAATGGGTCATTACTGTCTTTTTTACCATTGAGTATATATTGCGTATTATCTGCATCCCTAACTGGAAACGGTATATCTTTAGTTTCTATGGAGTTATTGACCTTATCTCTATCTTACCTATATATCTTTCGTTCTTTGTAAAACAATCGAAAGTTCTTTCTATCATTCGCATTCTCAGGCTATTGCGTATTTTTAGGATTTTGGATTTGGTACAATTCACCCAGCAAGCCAATCAGCTGAAGAAAGCTTTAAAGAATAGTCAAACGAAGATATTTGTATTCATCTACTTTGTACTGGTGCTTTGTGTTATCTTAGGAGCGCTGATGTATATGATAGAGCCACATGACAAGGCTTTTACCAGTATCCCCCGCAGTATCTACTGGTGTATTGTAACCCTCACTACTGTAGGCTATGGCGATGTGGTACCTACTACCACCTTCGGACAGATTATGGCCTCTATAATTATGATCTTGGGTTATGGTATTATAGCCGTACCCACAGGTCTTGTAACGAGCGAGTACTCACGTGCTTATAGGAAAAAAGAACCTCATAAGTCCGATATCTCTCACAAGATGCCACAAGACATAGGTTATCCACACAGCCACACCCATGGTCATTGCAAGTATTGTAATGCCTATCCCCTACCTGATGGAGCACTATATTGCCCCCAGTGCGGAGCAAAACAGTAGTCAGTGGTTAGTGGTTAGTGGTTAGTGATTAGTGATTAGTGGTTAGTGGTTAGTGGTTAGTTATCAGAGACTGACCTCTGTCTACTGTCTACTGACCTCTGTCTACTCTACTGACCTCTGTCTACTGAAAGGACTGCATTTCCACCAGCTTGCGATAGGTGCCGTTTTGTGCCATAAGGGTGGCATGGTTTCCTTGTTCTATGATTTTTCCTTTTTCCATTACCACAATAATATCCGCTTTTTGAATGGTAGAAAGGCGGTGGGCTATGACCAGTGATGTACGGTTCATCATCATCTTTTCCAAGGCATTCTGTACCAGTTTTTCACTCTCAGTATCTAGGGCTGAAGTAGCCTCGTCCAAGATCATAATAGGTGGATTCTTCAGTACAGCACGGGCGATGCTCAGACGCTGCTTTTGTCCGCCTGAGAGCTTTCCGCCCATATCCCCTATATTGGTTTGGAATTTTTCGGGTAAGGCCTCTATGAAATCATAAGCATTGGCTACCTTGGCGGCTTCCTCTATCTCCATTGGGGTGGCCGACGCCTTACCTATAAGCAGGTTGTTGGTTATCGTATCATTGAAAAGGATAGAGTCCTGAGAGACAATTCCTATCAGATCACGGAGCGATTGTATCTTAAGGTCGCGAATATCGGTGCCGTCAAAGGTAATACTGCCCTCATTGACATCGTAGAAGCGCGCAATAAGGTTGGCTATGGTACTTTTCCCACTACCTGATTGCCCTACTAGGGCTACTGTTTTCCCCTTGGGTATCTCCAGAGAAAAATCCTTGAGGACATACTCATTGTCATACTTGAAAGAGATGTTTTTCAAAGAGATAGCCGCTTGGAAGTCTGTTTTTTCTATGGCGTTTTCTTTGTCAAAAATAGGGTTTTGTGCATGGATCACCTCCAAGACGCGTAGGGCGGCAGCATCTCCTTGTCGCAAGCGATAGGCTGCCTTGCTGATTTCCTTGGCTGGGGTGAGGATATTGTAGGCCAATCCCATATAAGCAACAAACTCGGAGCCTCCTAAAGTCTTATCGACCAAGACCATCGTACCTCCATACCATAGAAGGATTCCGATGACCAAAATCCCTAAAAACTCACTAATAGGTGAGGCTAAGTTTTGGCGATAGGAGAGGTTGTTGGCATAGTTGTTAAAACGCTGAGTGGAGTCGGTAAAGCGCTTGATAAACGCCCCTTGTGCATTGAAAGACTTGATGATACGCAGCCCCGAAAGGGTTTCCTCTATCAGGGAGAGAAAGAAACCTTGCTCGGCCTGTACCCGCCCCGAATGCTTCTTAAGGGTCTTACCCACACGCGAAATGGCCAACCCTGCCACAGGTATAAAGACAAAGACAAAGACTGTGAGCTTCAGGCTAATCCCACACATGATGACTATAGTGAAAATAATTGTAAGTGGTTCTTTTACAATAAATTCCAATATACTCAGGTAGGAGGTTTGAAACTCATTGATATCGGTGGTGATACGGGAGATGACATCTCCTTTGCGTTTTTCAGAGAAATAAGAAATGGGTAAAGAAATGATTTTCTTATACATCATATTGCGTAAATCCTTCAACACACCATTGCGCAAGAGGTTGATAAACACTATGGCCAAATAGTTAAATATATTCTTTAAGAAAAATAACAATAACACCAAGGCGATAATGTAGGAAAGCGCTTGTACAGGGTCGCCTCCCGCATGCTGGGTTACCTGATAGTTCAGGTATTCCTTAAAATAGATATTTGCCTCGCTAATACCCTTATACACAGGCTTTTGGTAAATCCTTGCACGAGCATCAAAAAGTACCTCAAGCATAGGAATCAAGGCCACAAAGGACAAGGAGCTAAAGAGTGCATATAGAATGTTAAAGAACACATTCAGAAAGGCAAACCTCTTATAAGGCAGTACATACGGATAAAGTCGTTTGATATTGGCTACGTTCATTCAATAATATATAAGAAAATCATTTCTAACTAATTGATAATCAGTTTTATAAGTTCCATTCTTTGGTTACTTGCTTAATTTTAGCCAGTAAGGCCTCACGTGTAGCCTCATAAGCCTCTATAGAGGCAAGAGGGGCGTTGGCACTGAAATAGAACTTGATTTTAGGTTCGGTACCACTAGGGCGTGCTGCTACCTTAAGTCCTTTTTCTGTATGGTAAATCAACACATTGGATTTAGGAATCTCAATAGGCTTTTTCTCACCTGTCAGTGGGTTATAGCTTACAGAGGTTTGGTAGTCATCTATACGTACGACCTTTTCACCTAAGATCTCTTTGACAGGGTTTTCGCGGAGGTTCTTCATAATTTGGTTGATCTCCTCTGCTCCGCTGATCCCTTTTTTCACTACAGAAATCAGGTATTCTTGATAAAGGCCAAACTCTTGGTACATCTTAAGCATTTCCTTGAAGAAGGAACTACCTTTGGCCTTAGCCTCAGCAGCAATTCCCATAGCCAATAAGGCAGAGGTTTCCGCATCTTTATCACGAACGAAATCACCTACCATATAGCCAAAACTTTCCTCTCCCCCACCGATAAACTGTTGGTCTGGGAAGTCCTTGATCATCTTGGCAATCCATTTGAAACCTGTAAGCCCTTCCTTATACTCTACCCCATAGGCATCGGCAAGTTTCTGCATCATAGGTGTAGAAACTATGGTAGAGGCAATAAACTCATGGCCTGTTTTTTCACCTTTTTCTTTCCACTTGTCCAAGAGGTATTTGGTCATTAGGAGCATTGTTTGGTTTCCATTAAGCAACTCCATCTTGCCTTGGAGGTTACGTACAGCAATCCCTATACGGTCGCTATCGGGATCCGTACCGAAAACAATATCCGCCTGTACTTCTTCGGCCTTTTTCAGTGCTAAGGTAAGTGCTTCAGGTTCTTCAGGATTAGGCGATTTCACGGTAGGGAAGCTACCATCGGGGGTAGCTTGTTCCTCTACTATATATAGAGAGGTATAGCCTGCACGCTGCAAGAGCTTAGGGATAATGGTTACCGATGTCCCATGCAAAGGTGTGTAAACAATCTTAAGATTTTCCTTGCCTGCAATAGGGAAATTGGCCTTGTTCAAGGAGGCTTCTATAAAGGCCTCATCTACCTGAGAATCAATCTTTTCAATAAGCGACTCGTTGGGAGTAAATTTAATATCAGCAAATTGTACCTTATCAATGGCTTCCATTACTTCCTTGTCCTGAGGAGGTACTAGCTGGCCTCCATCTGTCCAATAGACCTTGTACCCATTGTATTCTGGGGGGTTATGAGAGGCTGTAAGGACAATACCACTATGGCACTTGAGGTAGCGTATAGCGAAAGAAAGTTCTGGTGTAGGACGCAACTGGGAGAAGAGGTACACCTTGATACCATTGGCAGAGAAGACATCGGCTACTATCTTGGCAAAATCCTGAGAGTTGTGACGACAATCATAGGCAATGACTACCTTCACTTGCTCATTGGGATATACCTTTTTGAGGTAGTTGCTCAATCCTTGGGTATTCTTTCCCAAGGTATAGCGGTTCATACGATTGGTACCAATACCCATGATCCCACGCATACCTCCTGTACCAAATTCCAAATTCTTATGAAAACATTCGGTAAGCTCCTCAGGATTTCCTGCAAGTAGCTCACGTACTGCCTTTTGTGTTGGCTCGTCAAAGGTAGGACTAAGCCAAGACTGAGCATTTTCTTTACTTTTTTGTAATAGGTCCATAATTTATCTTTTTTAATTGTTAATTGTCAATTGTTAATTATCAATTCAAGTTTCGTAAGCTTTGTAACTCAAATATTTTACTTAAGTTCCGCAAGTCGTTTTTAGGCTATTATTGCAATTATAAATAACTAATAATCAATGTGTTGCAAAACAAACCTCCCCCTCACCCCCTCCGAGAGGGGAAAGTCTCCGAATACTTGGAGGAGAGTATGTGAAAATTCGTTGAAAAGATAAAAATTGTCTATCAATCTGGAAAATGTCCTCTCTATAACTCCTTGAGAATCATAAACTATCTCATTCCCCCTTTGGAGGGGAAAGCCAGCGAGTGCTCACAGCTGGGTATGTGAGGGGAGGTTTTTGAATATCAATAAGTTATAGAACTTGCGAAACTCAAATATTTTATCTTTTCAGCTTTTTAAAATCCTCTGGATTAAACAAAGTAAGCTGATTTTCTTGCAAATGATTGATCGTATCAAACATTTTTTGACGAATGGGACGCGGCAGGGTGTAATAGGAGGCATCTATCTGGGTTTCTCGCCCTTGATCACTGGGGTCATCTTGGTGACGAATAGCCGTTTTCTCCCCCTTGTGATAAGCTAAGAGCTTTACTTTACCCCTGTCAGGATCACCATCGGTAGGCGCTGCCCCATAGACAATGATTGGATCCACATAACCATCTTGGTCTAAGTCGGTAAAGGAGACAAATTTTGTCCAAAACCAAATAGAGAACTCCGTGCCTTCCCACTTAGGACTATAATCATATACGACCCTTACCACTTGGTAGGTATCTGCTTTCTCTAAGAGGTGAAAGGCCTTAATCTTGTCATTAATCACCTCACCCTCACTATTTTTCTTATAGGTTTGCTCCTTTCTTTTTGCTCTTT
This sequence comes from Capnocytophaga sp. CM59, assembly GCF_000293175.1. Lineage (NCBI taxonomy): Bacteria > Pseudomonadati > Bacteroidota > Flavobacteriia > Flavobacteriales > Flavobacteriaceae > Capnocytophaga > Capnocytophaga sp. CM59. The sequence goes on along the minus strand of NZ_ALNN01000016.1, from coordinate 3,595 downwards.
CATAGAGCTTATTCTCGGTAAAGACCCAAACATGCGTCCCTTCCTTATCCTTATAGGTATAAGCCTTGGTTATGGGATAGGTAATACCCAATTGCTTTTGTACCTTAGCAGGGAATTGCTTTTGTATTTGCTCCTCCTGTAAGGATTGTGCTTGCCCATATCCTTGAATAGATGCCAGCAAACCAAGAACACTCCAAAAAAAGTATTTCATAGTGGTTAGTGGTTAGTGATTAGTTGTCAGTGGTTAGTGGTTAGTTGTCAGTGGTTAGTGGTTAGTCACTAGTCATTAGTCATTAGTCATTGGTCATTATCACTGTTCATTGCTTTAACTTGTTTTATCACATGATAGAGGGCGGCAAACACTCCAAAGAGACTCCCGCCCACCACACCCCATGGGGCTATGGCAGGATATTTGCTGTCCAAGAGATTCCCGCCATAGGCGCAAAGGGCTATGGTAACGGCCATTTGCAAACCCACTTGGGAGAATTTTACCCAGCTATTAGGATTATTTTTTTGCTGGTTCATTACTTACAGGAGGTGTTCCTTTGACTCCCATTTTACAAGTCACATTGAATACCGCACCAGGTTCTATAGCGAGCTTGTCTGCTTGTACTTCTCCTTCTATCACGGCAGTTGCCTTAAGAGAGAGCGTATTTTTAACCACCAAAGTTCCATTGATTGTACCTTCTACATCGGCATTGGTACAGATCACATTGCCCTTGATAAGGCCTGTTCTTCCTACTACCAATCGACCAGAGGTCTGTATGGTACCTTCTATTTCTCCATCTATACGGAAGTCAGAACCTGAGTTTACTTCTCCTTTGATCTTAGTACCTGCTACGATGCGGTTGCTCCCCGCTACTGAATTGTCTACTGCCATGGTTTTCTTATTTTCTTTATTAAACATTGTTAGTTAATTTTTATGTATTCTTCCTTGTTTTTAAACGTTTGTAGGATCGCATAATTTTCTGACGAAATTACGAAAAAATCTTTGAAAAACATAGTATTTTCTTGATTTTTTTCTTCATCTTTTTTCTTCTTGCCTGCTAAGGCTTTTTCTTGGAAATAGTGATTGATTCTTTGCACAAATCCCTCGGCCATTTGCCTTGACATAAAGCCGTGAAGGACAGTGAATTGCTCCTTGTCATCATATACATCTTGGCTTAGAGAGAGGTAAGCGAAACCGTTTTCCTCTAAGTAATCCTTGAGTTGGGTAAGCTGCTGCTCGCCTAAGGCTGGCAAGACCAGTTTCCAAGAAGTAGCCTCTTCATCGCCCAAGAATGTAGGCTTCTGAGGGGTACCTTTGAGTATTTCGAGCTTTTCCTTGAGATCATCGGCTTGAGAGGTATTGGGGTATTCTTGTACAATAGCCTCTAACTCACGTATATAAGCCGCCTTTCCTTCCAATCGGGCGATGGCCTTTGCCCTGAGTATATCCCAGTCGGGCGCCATGGAAGAGGTCTTATAATCGGCCTTGTGGGTGTCTATATAGTCGCGTACTTGGGCAAATTGCTGTGCCGCAAGTTGGTCACTCAACTGCTGGTATTGCTCTTGTAGCGCCTTTTCATTGGTGCTTTGCTGTCCTGAAAGTGGTTTGGCATATTCTGAATTAGGGAAAGACGCCAGCAATCGCTCTTTGTAGGCCTCGGCCTCTTTAGGATGTTTTTCTTCGTTTATATTGTATAAGAGATAAAGTGCTTTTTCCTTGAGTTTGTCATTCTGAGTGAGTGAGAGCAGGCGGGTGAGGCGTTGTTCGGCCAATTTCCCATCGGCAAACTTTTCCCAATAGAGTTCCCCTACCCCATAGAGGGCGGCCTCTCTGTCTTTTTGGAGTTGTTCAAGCTGAGTTTCGCTTGGCAGCTGGCTTAGGTAATCCTCAGCGGACACTTTAGGGGCGGACAAGCTATCTTTCTCTTTCTCAGTAGGTTGCTGGGCAATAAGCTGATTAGACCAACGCCAATTATCCACTAGTGGGCGGTCTCCGAAGCGCTGTTTGAAGAGTTGCTTGCCATAGGCAACCGTCTGAGGTATATAGAAATAGAAGCCTTCCTGTGGCGCTTGGTGCTGTGTAGTGGTTGTTCGTCCAAAATCGGTAATAGAGATTGCTTTTTTGTCCTGAGGTTGTTGCTTTAGAGAGTCAATATGCTGCTGGAAATAACGTACTTGTTCCTCCTTGGGCATTTTCATGATATGAGAAAGACTATCGGCCTTGGCTATGGTATTCTCAAAGGCGGTAATCTGAGCCAAGTTGTCCCTTTTGCGACGCATATAGAGGTGTTCGAGCGTGTTTTTAGGGATATACACGAGCGTACTATCGTAGTGAGCATAGGCTAAGGGGTATTTTTTATCCTTGAAATACAAGTCTGCTAAGTGTTCATGGGCACGCTGACGCAAGCCGTCATTGTCCTTATTTTTTTCCAAAGAGCGCAAAAAGTACTCGGTAGCACCTTTGGGCTTGTTCTCTCCTTCGAGGAAGAGCGCATGCTGAAAATAGACTAAGTCGAGCAAGTCCTTATGCTCATAGAGTTTTTCCATTTTGCGCAACTTCTTGGTATATTCTATTTTCTGCTCAGGAGTAAGGGTTTGGGTACGCGCCTTGCCTATCTGTGCTTCTACCCATAGGCGTCGGGGAATATTCCAGTTCAGCCCGATCACCTTTTGGTAATAGGCCTGAGCGGAATCGCGCTGCTGGAGATGCTCAAAGAGTTGCCCTATGATATAGTAATAACGGCCTCTTTTTGGCTTTTCCTTGGTCTCTTGGCTGGCTTCCTTTAGCGCTTCAATAGCCTTGGGATAGGCCTCTAAATTGATAAACGCCTGAGCCAATACCGCATGTAGGGTAGCTCGCTCTCGGCGCTTGGGTTGTTCCTCTTGGAGGATTTTCTCTAATTCAGTTACGGCCAACTGTTCTCTACCGAGCTGAATATGCGCTTTTTCACGCCATACAGCCGCATTGTAGCGCTGATTGGTCTCTCCATAGTTGGTTAGCAGATGGTTAAAGGCCTCTAAGGCTGGGATATAGCGACCATTGTAATAGCGTGCCTTACCCAGTAGCATATAGGCATCATCAATCTTTCTATTCTTCTGTTTGCCGTCAAAGACCATAGAATGGCGTTGGATTGCCTTGATCGCCTTCTCCTCGGCGCGGTCAAAGTGCGGGTTTCCTTCTCCCTTGAGGTTGTAATTCTGGGAGCGTACTTCGGGTTCTACTTCTAAGATTTCAAAGTAATTGTCTTTGCGCTTTTCGGCTAATTCTTTTTTGCCTTCTTCGAGTGCTAAATTGCCGTTATACAACACGTTGTACATGGTTGGGATCATGCGAAACTGACGGTTGTAATAAGTATCCGACTTAGTGGTACAGCCTGTTATAAGGGCTATCAGTAGGAAATAAATAGATAATTTGTGCAACTTCATCTAAGAAAATAATAACAAGGCGCAAGTTAGTCATTTTTTTTGAATCATCAAACAAAATTAAGCTATTTATAAGACAATGACCAATGATTAATGACAAGTGACAAGTGACGAGTGACGAGTGACTAACCTCCGCTGGTGCGAGCTTGCAGCTCGTACCTATGATTATGGAGCTTGTAGCTCC